>JAOUMF010000171.1 GCA_029881615.1 Alphaproteobacteria bacterium
TGCCACGCGGACGTCGAACGCCTGTTTCGCATCAATTCGATGTCGCGCTTCGAGGAATGGCGTCAAACGGCGGAAAACAAACATCACGTCCGACTGAGAAATCTCGCAAACGACACGGAACAGGATACCGGACTGTATGTGGAGTTATTGGCGGACGGTCTTCGCGTTACCTACGACAACAGCCTGAAAACCGCGACGATTTTCCGGGTCGAGGCGGCGGATGGGATCGCGCGGCTGATCGTGACCGACGACTATTCCGGCACGCCGATTGAGGAACGCAGGGCCCGGATGGAAGAGGTTGATTCGAGCCTGGTCCAATGGGGGCACGATCTGCATCGTTATCTGGTCAGGTGGAACCGCTGGTCGCGTTACGCACCGTGGCGCTGGTACATCACCCGGTTCTGGCAGCCGATGACCCCGCTGGCGCGTCGCGTCGTCTTCCTGCTGATCGTGATCACGGCGATGGAATTCGCGGTTTTCCTGATGGTCCTGGCTATCTTCGTGCTGGAGCTGGATAAATTGGCGGGATTGTGATTCATCTGGTCAAAATTATGCTATAATTCCGGCCGGGGGGTAGACAGGAGCTGCCCATGATCGGGAAAATCATCGCCGCGGCCTTGATGCTCGCGGTTCTCGCCTTTGCCGCGCCGGCCAGCGCCGACGGATATCGCCATGGCCACCGGGGTGGTTATGGCCATCACTATAGCTATAAATATTACCGCCATGACGGCGCCGCGGTTTTCGCCGGCGGGTTGCTGCTGGGCGCGTTGATCGGGCAACTCGCCACGCCGCCGCGCGTGGTGTATGCGCCACCGCCGCAACCCGTGCTGGGGAACTGTCGCACCATTTACGGCACCGGCTACGTCAATGGCCGCTTGGCGGAATATTCCGGAACCGGCTGTTACGATGCCAACGGATTCCTTTATGCCATGCCCGGAACCGAGCGGTTCCTGCGCTACCTGGATTAGGCCGATCGCGGGTCAGCCCCCGCGCGATTCCCATTTGTCCTGCAGCCGTTTCCAGCTTACCGCGGCGGCCAGCGCCGGCTGGCGTAATCCGTGGAACGGGATCGGCTTCATCGGCGTGGCGGGCAGCGGCAAATCGGCCAGCGGGGTGCCGCGCATGCGTTCGGCCATCATCTTGCCGCAGGCCGTCGCCATCGCCACGCCGCGCCCGTTATAGCCGATCATCGCATGCAGGCCGGGTGCCAGCTCGTTCAGGTGGGGCATGTGATTCAGCGTAATCGCTACCTGCCCGCCCCAGTAGTGGTCCAGCTCTACCTCGCCAAGCCGGGGATAGAGCCAGTTCAGCCCTTCGACGATGTTACGGTAGAAGGCCGGCTCCTCGGTCTCGCGCGGCCGTCCGCGCCCGCCGACCACCAGTCGCCCGGTGTGGTCCAGTCGGAAATAGTTCAACAGCCGCCGCGTATCCGAAACCGGCATGCCGCCGGCCAGGATACTCTGGCGCATATTGTCACCCAACGGTTTGGTCGCCACCTGGTAGCTGAACACCGGAATAATGCTCTGTTTCAACCCCGGCCAGAGCCCGTCCGTATAGCCATTGGTGGCCAGCAGCACCTGATCGGCGATCACCGCCCCGCCGGGCGTTTCGACCCGCCAGCCCTTGCCCGCGCGGGTCAGCCCGGTGGCCGGAGAATGCCCATGAATTGCGGCCCCGGCCCGGATCGCCGCCCGGGCCAGCCCGCGTGAATAGCTTAACGGTTGCAGCATGCCGCCGCGCCGGTCGATCCAGCCGCCGGGATAGCGGTCCGTGCCGGTCAGTTCCGCGATTTGCGCCGCGTCGATCAGATCCACCTGAAAGCCGCGCCGGGTCCATTGCTCCACGCGCCGCTCCGCCAGATCCATCCGGCGCGCCGCATGCACGCCCTGAATCCAGCCTGGCCGTGTCGCATGACAATCGATGCCGTGGCGTTCGATCAACTCGAAAACCGTGTCGGCGACGCCGCCGCCGAACATGGCCAGGCGTTCGCCCCTGTCGGCCCCGTATGTCGCCACTAATTCGTCCGGGTCCAGCTTGAAGCCCGGGATTATCTGCCCGCCGGTGCGGCCCGACGCGCCCCAGCCGGGTTCTCCCGCCTCCAGCAGCACCACGTCGGTCCCCGCCTCGGCCAGATGCAGCGCGGCGGAAAGCCCGGTGAATCCGGCGCCCACGATAACCGCATCGGCCTTGCGCTCGCCTTCCAGCGCCGGCGTGTCGACGGCCGGCGCGACAGTGGCGGCCCAGAGCGAATTTGGCAAAGACATATGGTTCATGACGCGACCCTCCACGACTCTTGTATCGGTCGGGGGCGAGGCCGGTCAATCCTGTATCCGGAACGGCAGAGGTGCGCGGGTATGGAAGGGTGGTGCGCCCGACAGGACTCGAACCTGTGACCCCCAGATTAGGAATCTGGTGCTCTATCCAGCTGAGCTACGGGCGCTTGGGTTCGCTATATAACGCATCCCTTCGCCATATTCCAGACGCTGGATCTACTTCCACGCCCTGAATCGCTTCGTTGCGGCGAACCGTGTCGGTATGATTCAAGGGATTCGGCGTATTGGCAGGGTCAATTATCCAGGATTTCGATCTGTTCAGGATGGGTGGCTTCGATCATGGGGCCGTTGTAATCGTCCAGCCAGCCACGCACACGCACGCGCCGGCCTTCCAGCGCCATGAGATCGACCTCACCGACACTGAAGCTCTTCCGGTGGCGCTTCGAAACCTTGACGGTAAAGTCGCTGCGCCAGTCCGTTCCGAAATTCAGATAAACAGTGCCGCGCACATCGGCCGCGGCAACGATCCGCCCCTCGATCACCTGAAAGCTGCCGATATCGCGTGACAGGGAGTCCGCCGTACGGACCGCATACCAACTGTTTCCCCAGATGCCGGCGCCGTCCTGTCTCGCCCGGCCCTCGGCCAACAGCATTTCCGCCACGATGGCACGGTTGTCCGGAAAGCTGTATACCCGCGCCATGCCTTTTGACAGCATGATCTCCTGGACCCAGCTGCCGTCGTCAAGAAACAGATGCGCCAGTCTTCGTCCGTGCCGATCAACCCGTTGACCGCCATAAGCCAGGACTACAGATCGACCCATGACTAGCGCCTCAAGCGCTTTTTTGGATTCGTCGGCCAAGGGCCATTTCTGGAAATTCTTGCGTCCCAAGGGAAGCTTTGGCGCCTGGATGCCGACCAGTCGCACCTGCCAGCCATCGTCCAGCAGTACCGTATCACCATCGACCACTTCGACGACGGTGGCCCGTTCGCCGACCTCCAGGCGCGATAGCATATTGTCCGCCATAGCCTGGGGCGCGGCGAGCGGCGTGGCGAAAAATGCCACTGCCAGCACTTGAAGGAAGGTTACATAAATTCGCAAGTTCGACCCTTGCCTGTAAGTTTCAGACTTGTCCCGTTGCATCGGGAAGTCAATTCTTAATACTACCGCGCTACATTGCCGCTGTGAGTATAAAATGGATATGACCAGAGAACATTACCGTGGCGCGTTTCGTGCGGTGCCGGGAATTCCGCGCTCCGTAGTGCTGTTTTGGGTAATGTTGGCGTTGTCGCCGCTTCTCGGTGGATGCGAGATCAATCCGGAAACGGGTGGTTTGAGCTTCAATACGGTCGCCCCGGACGAAGAAAAAGAGATTGGCGCCGAGGCCCATCGGCAAGTTCTGGCGGAATTCGGCGGGGTTTATTACGACCCGCCGCTGGCTTCCTATATCGACCGGATCGGGAAAAAGATGGGCGAACAGAGCGTTAATCGTAATTTCGATTACCGTTTTACCATTCTCGACAGCCCGGCGATCAACGCATTCGCGATTCCCGGAGGGTATGTCTATATCACGCGCGGCCTGCTGGCGTTGCTTGATAGCGAGGCTGAGGTCGCGGCCGTGCTTGGGCATGAATTGGCGCATGTGACGGCCAGGCATGGCGCACAAAGGTTGAGCCGCATGAGGGCCCAGGACCGGTTTTGCGCCGCCTTTTTCTGCGATTTCGAATTGCCGGTGCTCAGCGATATGGCGGCGGTGGGGTTAAATCTGGCTTTCGGGGGGTTCACCCAGGATCAGGAGTTGGAGGCCGATCGGCTGGGGATCCGCTATTTGAAGAGCGCCGGATATGACTCTCACGCGATGGCTTCGTTTCTGAACAAGTTGAAGGCACATGCCGGACTGGAAGACGAAATCGCCGGCCTTACCGAACAACAACGCATGGGACGAGGGTATTCCTCGACCCATCCCCTGACCGAGGACCGGGTGGCATTGTCGGGTAAATTTGCCGGCGAGGGGGAGGCGACTTTCCCCGAGACGAGCGACCGGGAATTCCTGTTCAACATTGACGGGCTGCTATACGGCAACCGCCGCGAATATGGCTTTGTTGTTGGCGATAGCTATATTCACCCAATTCGCCGTATCGCCTTCGACGTTCCTCGCAGCTATACGCTTTATCCCGATAGCCGCCGCGTGACCGCGATCGGCCCTGACGGCGCGATCATGTTGTTTGAGCCGTCGCGGCGGCTGGTGCGCGGGTCGGTGCTGGACTATCTGGAGAATGTTTGGGCCGAGGGGCTTGTTCTCGAGGATGCCAGGAAGCTGGACATCAATGGTATGGAGGGCGCGACCGGTTGGCTGCGACGGAATACCAGCCGTGGCCAGGTGGATTATCGCCTGGTTGCTATCCAGATGACGACCGGCGTTATCTATCGTTTTCTGTTTATCTCGCCCGCCGCGATGACGTCCCGGTTGAGCGAGAATATGCGGGCGATAACATACAGCTTCCGTATGATCGACGCGGTTGAAGCCGACCAGTGGCAGCCTCTGCGCATTCGTATTGTCAGTGTGGGCAGTAACGATAGCCTGGAGAGTCTGGCTTCGCGAAGCGGCTTTGCCGACCATGCGGTGAGGCGTTTTACCGTTCTTAACGCGCTTGATCCCGATGTTGTTCTCGAACCGGGACGTATCGTTAAAACAGTTTCGCGATAGCTGCGTTTTCAGGTCGCCAAATGGGGTTCCCGTCAGGCCCGATCAGTTCAGTATGACCGGATATGGCTCTCTAGTTTTCCAGCAGCAGGTCCATGGGCCTTTCCACGCGGCGGCCGATTGAATCGCGCAGTTTGTTAAGCGCGCGGCTTTCCAACTGGCGGACACGTTCCTTGCTGACGCCCAGTTCGCGGCCAAGTTCCTCCAGCGTCGCGCCTTCATCGGCCAGTCGGCGCTGCCGTATGATGGTTTGTTCGCGCGGGCTCAACTCGCCCAGCGCCTCGGCCAGCCAGCGCGACCGCGTCTCGCCGTCACGCATGCCGATAGCCACGTCTTCCGGGTTGGGGCGGTCGTCGGGCAGGAAGTCCTGCCAGTCCCCGTCGGAGGTCTCGGTCAGCGGTGCGTTGAGTGACTGATCGTGGGCGCCGAGACGGATTTCCATTGATTCCACCTCGCTGATCTTGACCTTCAACTGCGTCGCGATCTTCTTGCGCCCAGTCTCGCCGAGACGTGCGCCCGAGGTGTCTTCGATACGCGCGCGCAGGCGCC
>JAOUMF010000172.1 GCA_029881615.1 Alphaproteobacteria bacterium
CGAATTCCGACAATTCGCAGTTGCCGCCGGCCTCGACCGCCAGATCCACGATCACCGCGCCCGGCTTCATGGTCTTGACCATGTCCGCCGAGATCAGTTTCGGCGCGGGCCGGCCTGGGATCAGGGCGGTGGTAATCACCATATCCTGCTTCTTGATGGTCTCGGCGGTAAGCGCGGCCTGCTTAGCCTTGTAGGCGTCGCTCATTTCCTTGGCGTAACCGCCCGCGGTTTCGGCCTGCTTGAACTCATCGTCCTCTACCGCGACGAAGGTGCCGCCCAGGCTTTCCACTTGCTCCTTGGCGGCCGGCCTTACGTCGGTGGCGGAAACCACTGCACCCAGCCGACGTGCCGTGGCGATGGCCTGCAGCCCCGCGACTCCGGCGCCCATGACCAGAACGCGGGCCGGCGGGATAGTGCCGGCGGCGGTCATCATCATCGGAAAAGCGCGTCCGAAGGCGGCCGCGCCGTCCAGCACCGCGCGGTAACCCGCCAGGTTCGCCTGCGACGACAAGATATCCATCGATTGTGCGCGGGTGATACGCGGCACAAGTTCGAGTGCAAAGCCGGTAATCCCGGCCTTGGTCATCGCGGCCACGAAGTCGGGCTCGGTCAGTGCGCTCATGGAACAAACCAGGCTTTGACCGGGCGACAGGGCGGACAACTCGTCCTCGCCTTCGCTGGCGATCATCGGGCGTAAAATCTTGATCACGACGTCTGCGCCGCTGGCGGCCGACTTCGCATCTTTGGCTATGGTTGCGCCGGCTTGTTTGTAGGCATCATCGGAAAATGAGGAAGCGTCGCCCGCGCCGCTCTCGACCACCAGGTCGAGGCCCATGCCAACCATCTTCTTGACAGTCTCGGGCGATGCCGCGACGCGCGTCTCGTTAGGGCGTCTTTCCTTTAAAACGGCAATCTTCATTGAATATGTCCCTGTACTTGGTGGACTTGGTTATTCTTCCGGCACACCGTTTGAACTAATTCGTGTTTTTACCAAACGCGACTTCGCGGTGTGATTGTCGGGACGGTGTTTCCCGGCGCCGAAAACCGAACCTTCGATCAGATCCGGATTTCGAAGCAATATAGCGGCAGAAGTCTGCGGAGCAAGGATTTATGATGCGACCACTGAGCGCAGGTAGCGCGAAGCCGCACCCGTGGGCGGGTTGGATTACCGTCGGGTTATGTTATTTCGAAAAATTCAGTGCGTGCGGTTCGCTTCGGGATGCATCGAGCCATCCGATTCGACGATCAGGCGTGCCATGCGCGCCCGGAAGCGGAAGATAATTCGCATTCGGTTATCGTCGTCATCCCTGTTTTCTTCGGCGACATGATAGATGTGGCCGGCGCGGAGTTCCGCCATCAGTCTTTCCGGTGTCAGCCCCAGAAGGGGCGCGATTTCGCGCGCGTCGATCTGCAGCGAGTCGTCTTCCTCGATTTCGCAATTCCTGTTGTTTGCGTTCATACCAGATTTCCCCCATCTGGCGCCGCCAGGGCGGCGCAAACAGCCTTCGGGTTAAGAAAGCAGACCATGGCCGAAGATGCCGTGGTTGCCCGAACGCCTGCACGATATTCCAACAGGGGAAGCTTAAGGAATCCTCTACATCCGATCACAATTTCGGAATGGATGAGTCCATATGTCGGGATAACTCTTGCGACTCAGGCAATTATATCAGGCAAGAGGCGGCTTTCGATTTTTGCCATCTGGTCTTTTAACTGCAGTTTGCGTTTTTTCAGGCGCTGCAGTTGAAGCTGGTTGAAGGGCGCATCATCCGCGATCCGGGCGATAATATCGTCCAAGTCTCTGTGCTCGGTTTTCAATTCCTCCAACTGGCGTTCGAGGGTTTCCCGGTCGGCTGTTTCGTTCATCGATAAACCCGTGGTGGTTACCAGAGGCAATTCTAGCTAGAATCGAAATGCAGTGAAAGCCCCGGCGGCACCGTCGCGGGAATTGACAGAGAGTTTGGGAGAGATCGATGCGATTGGGTGTTCTTACAAGTGGCGGTGATTGTGCCGGTCTGAATGCGGTGCTGCGGGCGGTGGCCCATCGGGCGATCGAAGGTTACGGCTGGGAGGTCGTAGGCATCGAGCAGGGCACCCAAGGGCTCATGGAACGCCCTCCGCTTGCGCGGGATATCGGTCTGGATGTCTTCGACGGCACGCTGATGCGTCAGGGCGGCACTATTTTGGGCACCACCAACAAAGGCGACCCTTTCGCCTATCCGATGCCCGACGGTACGCTCAAGGATCGTTCGGAAGAGGTTATCGAGGGCTTGCGGCTGTTGGGGGTCGATGCGCTGATCGGTATTGGCGGTGACGGCAGCCAGGCCATTCTGCGCCGTCTGGCGCAGCAGGGTGGATTCGGGCTGGTGACGATCCCCAAGACCATCGACAATGACGTGGCCGAGACCGAAGTCGCGATCGGCTACGATACCGCCGTATCGGTGGCGACCGAGGCGCTTGACCGGTTGCAGCCTACCGCGGCCAGTCACAGCCGGGTCATGGTACTGGAGGTCATGGGGCGCGACGCGGGCCATATTGCGCTGGTTTCGGGCATCGCCGGCGGCGCCGACGTGATTTTGATTCCGGAAATTCCCTGGAGCATGGACTGTATCGCGCGGCGAATCGAAAAAATTCGCGAGCAAGGCCGCAACTTTGCGCTTGTTGTTGTAGCCGAGGCGTTGAAAACCAAGGATGGCGAGGCTGTATTTCAGAGCGCGCCCGGTGAAAAGGAACGATATGGCGGTGTGGGTCATTATATAGGCGAACGAATCGCGGCCGAAACAGGGGCCGAAGTCCGGGTTACCGTGCTGGGCCATATCCAGCGTGGCGGGGCTCCCAACGCGCGCGACCGGCTGGTTGCGTCGGCGTTCGGTGTCCATGCCGTTGATCTGGTGGCCGGGGGCAAGTTCGATCGCATGGTTGCCTGGCGCGCGCGTCAGGTGATCGACGTGCCGATTGCCGACGCCATCAGCCATCCGCATCTTGTGGATCCGGATGGTCCGGTCGCTCGCACCGCCCGCGGGTTGGGCATATGCCTGGGCGACCGGTGAGCGGATTTCCGCCGCATCCTTTCTGGAACTGGTCGCTGGATGTCTATGGCAGGCCCGGTGTGTCGGAAATTCTTCTGGATTTGCAGGATCGGCATGGTCTTGACGTCAATCTGCTGCTGTTTGCCTGCTGGATCGGGGCTACGGGACGGGGTCGGCTTGGCGGCGGTGAATGGGCCCGGCTGATCGGCGGAACGGCAGGTTGGCGGGCCGAAATCGTCGAGCCTTTAAGGGCGGTTCGCCGCCATTTGAAAGGGCGTGAAAATGTTCCCGGTGCAATGGCACTTCGTGAAAAGGTGAAGGCATCGGAACTCGAAGCCGAATATTGTGAGCAAATGATGATCGTTGATCTGGCCGGAGACCGAACCGTGCGGGATATTCCCGCGAGCGACCGCGCGGCCGATGCCGTTGCCAACCTGGAGTCCTGTTTTGCGGCCGCCGCCGGAGCGCCGCCATCGGATGGCGACCGGGTGTTAGTGACCCTGCTTGCGCGATCCTGTTGCGGCGATCCGCCATCAAAGCAAAAAAGTGATCGCTTAGTTGATGACAGCGGGGAAGAAATTATGTAGTCTGTCTGACAATGTCGTATGTAGTTGACATCTCTTTTCTCCCTACAAAATCGGATGCCCGTTGGGGCAACGCAACGGCGGAGGCTAACTCCGCCGCGGGATCGTTTGCGTGTGGCTTATGGGCGGCGCGTGATCCCTTAAAATGGCTGGGTACGGGGGTTGAGTGCAAGGAGTTCAATCTTACAGACTAAGGAGTGATGCCATGTCGCTTGAGGATCGAGTGAAGATGTTACAGGGCAAAAAGGAAGATCTCGAAAAGATCCTGGAAAATGAAGAAAACAGACCTTTACCCGATAATATATCCATTCACGACCTCAAACGTCAGAAACTGGCAATCAAGGATGAAATCGAACGCTTGAGCCATCCCTGACAAGACCGGGAGCAATCCGCCCGGCCAGATAGCCGGTGTTTCGCCGGCAAGTGCGAGGCGCCGGCTTGCGGTGGGTCATGGGTTTACGGCCCGCCCTGTAGAGAAATGACCGAGCAGGATTTGAAAATCTGGACGACGGATTTTACGGTTGTTGTGAGTCAAAGGGTCCCCGATTGGGGGCCCTTTTTCCGTGGGAAACAAGGAATGGCGCACAGGACGAAGATTGACCGGGGTTCCGGTTCTAGGGGGCGGAGAAATTCTGTTTGCCACCGCAGGTTGGCAGCCATGAAATAAAACGGCCCGACCTTGGGCAGGTCGGACCGAATTGTGGGGAAGCGGTATTATTATTGGTTACACTAGGCGTCACGACACCGAAGGGCGCCATGGCGCCAAAGCGCCGCAAGTAACGTATGGCATAATATACATCGTAACACAAACAAAAAATTAACCATACGTGTTAATAAAGTCGAAGGTCATAATTCTCCTGCCGTCTTGCGCAATACATATTTTTGTACTTTGCCAGTCGATGTCTTTGGCAAACTTCCGAAAACAACAGTCTTCGGACATTTGTAATGGGCCATGTTTTCCCTGCAAAATGCGATGAGTTCGTCTTGGGTGGCCGTGGCATTACCTTTCAGGGTCACGAATGCACAGGGCGTTTCGCCCCATTTTTCGTCCGGCCGTGCCACCACGGCGGCTTCCAGCACGGCGGGGTGGCGGTACAGGACGCTTTCCACCTCGATCGTCGAGATATTCTCGCCTCCCGAGATGATGATGTCCTTGGCGCGGTCGCGCAGTTCGATATAGCCGTCGGGATGCATGACCCCCAGATCGCCGCTGTGGAACCAGCCGCCCCGGAAGGCTTCGTTGGTCGCCGTCTGGTTCTTCAGATATCCCTTCATCACGATATTGCCGCGCAGGAACACCTCGCCCATGGTCTTGCCGTCGGCGGGCACCGGAACCAGCGTATCCGGGTCGGCGATCATCAAGCCTTCAAGCACGCTGTAACCAACGCCCTGACGCGATTTCAGCGCGGCCTGTTCCTCGATCGGCAGCAGACTCCATTCCCCGTGCCAGGCGCAGACGGTGGCCGGGCCATAGGTTTCGGTCAGGCCATAGACATGGGTGATATGGAAACCCTGTTCCTCCATGCGCTGCAGCACGGCGGCCGGCGGCGGGGCCGCGGCGGTCATGACTTGCACCTTGTGGGGCAGGGCGGGACCTCGCTCGTCGTCGGTGGCGTTGATGACCATGTTCAATACGATAGGCGCACCGCAGAAATGGGTCACGCCGGCCTCGTGGATGGCGCCGTATATATTGCCGGCGGTTACCTTGCGCAGGCAGACGCTGGTTCCGGCCACGGCCGCCAGCGTCCAGGGGAAGCACCAGCCGTTGCAGTGGAACATCGGCAGGGTCCACAGATAGGTGGGGTGCGGCGGCAGGTTCCAGGTCAGGATATTGCCGAGGGCCAGAAGATAGGCCCCCCGATGGTGATAGACCACGCCCTTCGGATTGCCCGTGGTGCCCGAGG
>JAOUMF010000173.1 GCA_029881615.1 Alphaproteobacteria bacterium
CTGCTTTCCACCGAACCAAGGTCGAATTCCAGCGAATCGGTAAAGACCGGATCGGGCGTATCGGCATCGCGCCACATGCCCTGCGCCTTGGCATAGGCCTCAACCAGGGCAACGCGTTCCGGGTCACGCCCGGTGAAGTTCAGGTAGCGGATGGCTTCCTCGTCGACCGGGAAGAAACCGCAGGTCGCGCCGTATTCCGGCGCCATGTTCGCGATCGTCGCCTGGTCGGCGAGGCTGAGATGGTCGAGCCCGGGCCCGTAAAATTCCACGAACTTGCCGACCACGCCGTGGGCGCGCAGGATTTCGACGATGGTCAGCACCAGATCGGTGGCGGTGGTGCCCTCGGGCAACTCGCCGGTCAGCTTCATGCCGACGACTTCGGGGATCAGCATGGAGATCGGCTGACCCAGCATCGCGGCCTCGGCCTCGATGCCGCCCACGCCCCAGCCCAGCACGGCAAGGCCGTTGACCATGGTGGTATGGCTGTCGGTGCCGACCAGCGTGTCGGGGTAGGCGACCTCGCGCGTTCCGTCATCGCGGGTCCAGACGACCTGGGACAGATTTTCCAGATTGACCTGATGACAGATGCCGGTGCCCGGCGGGACGACCCGGAAGTTATCGAATGCTTCCTGGCCCCAGCGCAGGAAGGAGTACCGTTCCTGGTTCCGCTTGAACTCGATCTCGACATTCTTGGCGAAGGCGTCCTTGGTGCCCGAATTGTCGATCATCACCGAATGGTCGATGACCAGGTCGACCGGCGACAGCGGGTTGATCAGTTTCGGGTCGCCGCCCAGCGCCACCATCGCCTGGCGCATCGAGGCCAGATCGACAACCGCCGGCACGCCGGTCAGATCCTGCAGCAGAACGCGCGCCGGACGATAGGCGATTTCCTGGTCGCTACGGCGATTGACCTGCCAGGCCACCATCGCCTTGATGTCGTCCACCGTGACGGAACGCCCATCTTCGTAACGCAGCAGATTTTCCAGAAGCACCTTCAGTGAAACGGGCAGCCGGGAAATGTCGCCCAGTTGGGATTCCGCATCTTTCAGGCTGAAATAATCATATTCCCGGTTCCCCACCTTCAAGGTGCGGCGGGTCTTGAGGCTGTCTTGACCGAAAACGCTCACTGCCATACTCCCTGGAAATTCCCGAATGCATAAGATTTGCGTCTGCCGCGTGCCAAGGCAAGGGCGAACGAGCGGGCGATGTATAAGACGGATCGCCCGAAATTTGAAGACTAAATTGTTGCGGCGCAACAAGATGTTTTTTCAGCACTGCTCCATGACAAACTTCGCGACTGCCGGCAGCACCCTGTCGGCGGCCTGAAAGTGAGGGATGTGGTTGCAGTCGGGAACCATCATCACGGTTGCCGGGCCGGACATGCCGTTGGCGATGGCGTTCACCTGTGCAACGGAACCGTATTCATCGCCCTCGCCCTGGATGATCAAGCCCGGGCAGGAAATGCCGGGCAGGGCCGCTTCCATGTTCCATGATGGGAAGGGGTCTGTCCGCCAACAATCCGCCCAGGCCGAAAACAGGGCGTCCGTCTTGTCCCCATGATATTTTGCCAACCGTTTCGGCAGGTCGGTTTCGCGCCAGGCAGCCACCGCCGACACGATACCGGCCAGCGTCACATCCTCGACGAAGACATGGGCGGCCTCGCTGACCAGGGCGCGCGCGCGATGGCGCGAAGCATATAGCAGCGCGATGGATCCGCCGTCCGAATGACCGACAAGGACAGGATCAGTCACATCGCACTCCGCCAGCACCCGGGGCAGCACATCGAAGGATTCACGGTCGAGGTAATCGGGTTCGCGCGGGCGCGCCAGGGGGCCGGACAGCCCATGCCCGTGCCGGTCATAGACCAGAGCGGGAAGGCCGGTCATGGCGACCAACCGTTCGGGGACATCCTTCCACATGGCGATGCAGCCCAGCGCTTCGTGCAGAAAGACCATTACCGGGGCGTCCACCGCGTTCCCGCCGGGCGGGTCAATTCGTCGCGCCGCGATGCGCCCTTCGGGCAGGTCGACGAAAATATCGCGTTTGGCGCAGTTTTGGGTATTGACGGGGCGGTAGTCCATGTTACGGGCAATTTGCATCCTGTGGTGGAAAAGCAGGGGGCGCGGCCTTCTGACGCTTGACCTCGGCCCGCGTAGCGTATACCAGACTCCAACGTCTATTTAAGACGCTAAAGATAAAAAAAAGGTCGCCACAGGGAGAAAACGAAGTGCTTTTCGGCACAATTTTACCTATCGATCACGAAACGGTCCGCCCGGGAGTGCGCGCATGAGCGGCGCGGACACCTTCCCCAAGCTGCTGCTGGAAAACGCCACGCGTATCGGCGGCCACCCGGCCAATCGTGAAAAAGACCTGGGTATCTGGCAGACCTGGAACTGGTCCCAGGTGGCCGACGAAGTTCGCGCCCTGGCTTGCGGCCTGGCGGCCTTGGGGTTCAAGCGCGGTGACAAGTTGATCATCGTCGGCGATAACCGGCCACAGCTTTATTGGGGAATGACTGCGGCCCAGGCCATCGGCGGCATACCGGTGCCGGTCTATCAGGACTCTGTGGCGAAGGAGATGGCCTTCGTGGTCGATCACGCCGAGGCGCGTTTCGCGCTGGTGGAAGATCAGGAACAGGTCGACAAACTGCTGGAAATCAGGGAAACCGTTCCGCGGCTTGAACAGATTATCTACAACGATCCGCGCGGCCTGCGGAATTACGGGCAGGACTTCCTGAACAGCTATAAGGCGATCCAGGAAAAAGGCCGCGAATACGACCGGGCCAACCCGGATTTCTATGAAAAATCAGTGGCCGGCGGCAAGGGCGCGGATACCTCGGTGATGCTTTATACGTCGGGCACGACGGGCAACCCGAAGGGTGTGGTGCTGACCCATGAAAATGTCATGCGCACCGCCCGCAACAATCAGATCATGGAAAACCTGACTGCGGACGACGAAATCCTCGCCTATCTGCCCATGGCCTGGGTCGGCGATCACATCTTCTCGTTCGGCCAGAACCATACGGCGGGTTTCTGCGTGAATTGCCCGGAATCGGGCGCTACCGTGATGCAGGATCTGCGCGATATCGGCCCCACCTACTTCTTCGCTCCGCCGCGCATTTTCGAAAATATCCTGACCAGCGTAATGGTACGGATGGAGGATGCGGCCCCGATCAAGCGCCGGCTGTTCCACTATTTCATGGATCTGGCGCAACGCGTCGGTCCACGCATTCTGGACGGCAAGCCAGTTGCGGCAGGGGATCGGCTACTCTATGCGCTGGGCAGCATATTGGTCTATGGACCGCTGAAGAACACGCTGGGGTTCAGCCGCATCCGGCTGGCCTATACCGCGGGCGAGGCGATCGGGCCGGATATTTTCGACTTTTTCCGCGCCTTGGGCATCAACCTGAAACAGCTTTACGGCATGACCGAGGCCAGCGTGTTCATCACCGTGCAGCCGGATGGCCAGGTGGACCCGGAAACCGTCGGCGTCCCGGCACCGGAAGTCGAAGTAAAAATAGCCGACAATGGCGAAGTGCTGTTTCGCGGACCCGGCAGTTTTCAGGAATATTTTAAGGCTGCGGAGGCGACAGCCGAAACGAAAGACGCCGAGGGTTGGGTTCATACCGGTGATGCCGGGCTGTTCAACGAACTTGGCCACCTGAAGATCATCGATCGGGCGAAGGATGTCGGCAAGCTGAATGACGGCACGCTGGTGGCGCCGAAATATATCGAGAACAAGCTGAAATTCTTTCCCAACATCAAGGAAGCTGTCGCCTTCGGCAATGGCCGCGATTACGTCGCCGCCTTCGTCAATATCGATCTGGTGGCCATGGGTAACTGGGCGGAGCGCCACAACATCGCCTATGCCAGCTACCAGGAACTGGCCGCGCACCCGGACGTTCTGGAGATCGCGCGACAGCATGTGGAACAGGTCAACCAGGACCTTGCGCAAGACCCCAATCTGGGCGGATCGCAGATCAAGCGATTCCTGATTCTGCACAAGGAACTGGATGCCGACGATGGCGAACTGACGCGTACCCGCAAGGTACGCCGGAACTTCATCGCCGAGCGCTATGCGGAACTGATCGAGGCGCTCTATTCCGGCCAGGAAGAGTGTCACGTAGAGACGGAAGTTACCTTCGAGGATGGCCGCAAGGGCGTAATCGCGGCGGACCTGAAAATCGTTAATGCCGAGATCTTTCCGGTCGCGGCGGAATTAAAAAAGGCGAGCTGAGACTCACCCATGACGCAACAAGCAAGAGTAATTGGCGATACCCTGCTGAAGGTCGAAAGTATCAGCCTGGGCTTCGGCGGCGTGCAGGCGCTCAGCAACATCAGTTTCGATATCAAGAAGCACGAAATTCGCGCGATCATCGGCCCGAACGGCGCCGGCAAGACATCGATGCTGAACGTCATCAACGGCTTCTATCACCCGCAGGAAGGCGCCATCACCTTCAAGGGCGAAGTCCGCCGTGCCATGCGACCGCATGAGGCGGCCAAGCAAGGAATTGCACGGACCTTCCAGAATGTGGCCCTGTTCAAGGGCATGTCGACGCTGGACAACATCATGACCGGCCGCAATCTGCGCATGAGCAAGAATATTTTCTGGCAGATGCTTTATCTCGGCCCGGCGCGGCGCGAGGAAATGGAACACCGCCAACGCGTCGAGGAAATCATCGACTTCCTGGAAATCCAGGCGATCCGGCGCACACCGGTCGGCCGCCTGCCCTATGGTCTGCAAAAGCGGGTCGAACTGGCCCGGGCGCTGGCGATGGAGCCCGAGTTGCTGCTGCTCGATGAGCCCATGGCCGGCATGAATGTCGAGGAAAAGGAAGACATGTGCCGCTTCATCCTCGACGTGAACGAGCAGTTCGGCACGACCATCGCGCTGATCGAGCATGACATGGGCGTGGTGATGGATATTTCGGACCGCGTGGTGGTGCTGGATTACGGCCGCAAGCTGGCCGACGGCACGCCCGACGAGGTGCGCGGCAACCAGGATGTGATCGACGCCTATCTCGGCGTTCCCCACGACGAGGGCGATGGGTGATGAGCGATACCTTATTATATTTCATCGAGGTCACCATCGGCGGTTTGCTGGCCGGGGTGATGTATTCCCTGGTCGCCCTGGGTTTCGTGTTGATCTTCAAGGCCTCCGGTATCTTTAATTTCGCCCAGGGCGTAATGGCGCTGTTCGCCGCCCTCACCCTTGTCGGGCTGATGGAAAAGCTGGGCGTTCCGGCCTGGGTCGCGATTATCATGACCGTGGGCGTCATGATCCTGCTGGCCTGGCTGATCGAGCGCATGGTGCTGCAGCACCTGGTCAACCAGGACCCCATTATCCTGTTCATGGCGACGATCGGCCTTGCTTATGTTCTCGAAGGTATCGGCGACCTGATGTGGGGATCGGACGTCAAGCGCCTCGATGTCGGCCTGCCCGACGGCGCCGTGGACTGGCTTTACGATTTCAATATCTATGTCACCAAGCTGGAACTCGTGGCGGCCGCCACC
>JAOUMF010000174.1 GCA_029881615.1 Alphaproteobacteria bacterium
CTCGTCGAAATAGTTTTCCTTGTCCAGCATCCAGTGATCGCCCATCTGCTCGCCATGGTCCGAGGTCAGCACAATCAGGGTGTTGTCGTACTGGTCATTTTCTTTCAGCCAGTCGATTAGCCGCCCCAGATTATCCTCGGCTTCATTGATCATGCCGTAATAGGTGGCGCGAAGCTGCGCCAGATCCGCGTCCGTCATGTCGGTCGGGCAGGTCTCGGCGGCCAGCGTCCAGTAGCGGTTGCGCAACCGTTCCAGCCGCCAGGCGGTGAAGGGATGTTGCGCGGCCTCGCCGGCCAGTGACGGGGCGCGGCGCGGCGGCGGCATGTCGGCCGGGTCATAACGGCTGTTGTAGGGCTCGGGCGCGATAAAAGGCGGGTGCGGATGCCAGTAGGATAAATGCATGAACCAGGGTCGTCCGTCCCGTGCCTCGAGATAGTCGATCGCCTTTCCGGTCATGAAGGCGGCAAGGCTGTCCTTTGCCGAGTAGGCCGGCGGGGCAAAGCTGGGGCCGCGCCCGGCCGCGCCGGGATAGTCGGCGACAGGGGCGTAGACATCCAGATGCCGGTCGCCGACATTGGGCAGCGAAAGCCCCTTACGCCGCAGGTCAGCCAGCCATGGCCCCAGATCGTCATGCACGCGCAATTGCTCGATCATGCCCGGCAACACACCTTCGTAATGGTCCAGCGCCGGGTCCTGGCTGTCGCGGCCGCGCGGGTCCGGCGCCGTGTCGGTATAGCCGAACAGCACCGGTTCATAGCCGGCCTTGCGGGCCTCCAGCGCCACATTGGTATGGCGTGAATCCAGCGGCACGCCGTTGCGTCCCGACCGGTGGTTCTGCAGGTACATCCCGGTATAGAGCGACGCGCGCGCCGGGCCGCAGGGGCTGGCCTGGGTGAAATGGTTGGCAAACAGCACCCCGTCGGCAGCCAGTTGGTCGAGAATAGGCGTCTTCAGGACCGGATGGCCCGCCGCCGACAGGCAATCGCCCCGCCACTGGTCGAGTGTGATGAACAGGACGTTGCCTTTGGTTGCCCCGGACATATCGGTCATTCCCGTCTGCTTGGTCAGCGCATGCGCCAGGCCTGGCTTCGGCGGTGCAGCCCCTTGGTCATCAGGGCGTGCAGCAGCCGAATCCCGGCCGAGGTATAGACGATCATCATCGCCATGGCGGCCGCGGGCGCTATATCGCCAGCGTCATCCATGTTCAAAACCGCGACCGAGGCCAATGTGGTGTCGGTTGCATAGAGGAACACGACGGCCGACACGGTGGTCATGGCATTGACGAAAAGATAGATCGAAACATCCAGGATCGCCGGCAGGCAGACCGGCACCGTGACCTTGGCGAAGGTCCGGTAGAACGGGGTTTTCAGGGATGCCGAAACCGCCTCGAACTCAGGGTCCATCTGTTTCAGCGCGGTCGCGGCGGTCAGGTGGCTGACGGTGTAGAAATGGGTGATGGTGACCAGCACCAGGATCGCCATGCTGCCATAGATGAAGTTCAGCGGGTTGTCGGGATGGTTGAAAAAGAATATGTAGGCCAACCCCAGAACCATGCCCGGCACCGCCATCGGCAGGATCGCCAGAAGCTGGATCAGCCCCCGTCCGAAACCGAATCCCCGTCCCTTTTCAACAAGATAGGCCCCGGAAAAGATAATCGCGGTGCCGAATATCGCGGTGTAGAGCGCCATCCGGATCGAATTGCCATAGGCTTCCCAGCCGCCGCCATCCATCACGTCGAAATCGTAATTGGCCAGCGACAGCGACATGTTATAGGGCCAGAACTTGATCAGCGAGGCCCAGAAGGCCATGCCCAGCACACCCACAATCACGACACCGATGGCCCCGCAATAGACCGCCGCGGCCTTGTCGATGCGGCTGTGCGGCTTGGGGACCAGCGGCACGGCGCGGGCCGACAGCAGGGCCACCTGCTTGCGCTGGACGATGCGGTCGACGGCAAAGGCGATCACGGCCGGCAACAGCAGCACCACGGAAACCACCGCCCCCATCTGGAAATTCTGCTGGCCGATCACCTGCTTGTAGATATCGGTGGCGAGCACGTTGAACTGCCCGCCGATCACCTTCGGCACGCCGAAATCGGTGATCACCAGGGTGAAGATCACGAAGGTCGCGCTGATCAGCCCGTACTTGGCGCCGGGCAGGGTGACGGTCAGGAAAGTCCGCAATTTCGGGGTGCGCAGCGCCTCGGCGGCCTCATACAGCCGGGCGTCCGAGATCGACAGCGCGGTTACCAGAATCATCAATGCATGCGGGAAAGTCCAGAATGCCGAGCCGATCACCACGCCGATCGGGCCATAGATGGATTCGCCCATCAGCAGCCCCTTCATGATCCCCTGATTGCCAAACAGATAGACCAGCGAAATCGCCGGCAACAGCGACGGCGCGAGGATCGGAATCAGCGCAATGATCCGGAAAACGCCCTTGAAGGGCATGCAGGTCCGGGTCAGGGCATAGGCATAAAAGAAGGCCAATATTATAACGATGAACGTAGTCGTCAGGGCTATGAAGAGCGAGTTATAGACCGAGAAGAATAGCGACGGCGTGTTCACATAGGTCAGGTAATTATCGATCCCATGCGATTCGGTCGGCCTGATCTGGGCCCGGCGAAAGGCATTGCCGTCCATCTCTACCCAGTCGGCGTGATAGACCGGCCCGCCCGCCACCATGAAGCCGCCGCCGCCCTCGCCCACATTGCGCATGCGATAGAGCGTGGGAGCGCGGAAGCTGAAATCGGGGAAGAATTCGGTTGCCTGAAAGCGCCCGCCATTGGACGTCACCATGCTTTCGGGCGTAATCACGTCCAGTTCCGTCCCCAGCGCCAGCGCGTTCATGGTCTTGCCCCAGGGCATACCCTCGCCCCCGCTGACCTGGAATTCGATGGTGTCGAACCGGTAGGTGAAGGTCTCGAAGGATTTCGAGAGCATCGCATAGAGCGGCAGCACGATCGCCACCAGCAGGAACAGGCCCAGCAGCCCCATGGTGCCGCGCATCACCAGATCGTCGCGGCCCATCCGCTGCCGCGCCGGGCGGCCGTATTTCGCCGCCGCCGCCGCTTGCGTCAAATCGTTCGTGGTCATGTGCCTAGCCCTCGCCCGTCGCGTAGAGGGCGATCCGTTCGGCCGGGATGCGCACGGTCACGTCATGCCCGGGTTCCAGATCCAGCTCGCGCATCAGATTGACCGACAGATCCGCGGTCAGAGTCTGTCCGCCCAGCGCCGGCCCGGTCAAGTCCACCCGCAGCGACGAACCCAGGAATTCCAGATCGGCCACATTGGCGGCAAAGGCGTTCTCGTCGCCCGCCTTCACGTCGCGCGCCACGATATCCTCGGGCCGCACGGCCACCTGCACCGCCTGGCCGGCGCCATGGGGGCCGGTGTCGCAGCTCAATTCCACATCGCCCAGCTTCACTTTCCCCGCGTTCGAAACCCTGCCGTCGGCGAAATTCATCTTGCCGATGAAATCGGCGACGAAGGCGGTGGCGGGATGGCGATAGATTTCCATGGGCGTGCCCACCTGTTCGATCACGCCCTCGTTCATCACAACGATGCGATCGGCCATGGTCAGCGCCTCTTCCTGGTCATGGGTCACCATGATGGTGGTGACGCCCAGGCGGTGCTGCAGCTGTTTGATTTCATGGCGCAGATGCACGCGCACCCGCGCATCAAGCGCCGACAGCGGCTCGTCCAGCAGCAACAGCCCCGGCGAGGTGGCCAGCGCGCGGGCCAGCGCCACGCGCTGTTGCTGGCCGCCCGACAGCTGCGCCGGATATTTATCGTCCTGCCCGGTCAGCCCCACCAGTTCCAGCAACTCGCGCGCCCGGGTCTCGATCTCGGCCTTGGGCAGCTTGCGGTTTTCCAGCCCGTAGGCGACGTTGCGGATGATCGACAGGTTGGGGAACAGCGCATAGGACTGAAACACGATACCGAAATCGCGCTCGGCCGGCGGCAGATTGGAAATGTCACGCCCGGCCTGTTCGATGCGCCCGTGGGTCTGCAATTCCAGTCCCGCGATGGCGCGTAGCAGGGTGGTCTTGCCACAGCCCGACGGCCCCAGGAAACAGACGAATTCGCCCTCTTCGATATCGATGGAAACATCATTCAGCGCGCAAAAATCGCCGAAATACTTGATAACGTTGGAAATCCGCAAATAGGGATTTCCGGCCTGATTTTCTGTGGTCACGCTGCCTCCCGGGCTTTGGCAATATCGTTGAGCCGGGGCCGTCCCTGAACGGGGGCCCCGTTATATTTGATGGGCCAGACTATGCCTCAAGACGGGGGGGAGTGGCAATGGCGGAGGGCGGGGGAGCGGGAGGGAGGCAAACGCGACCGTGCCAATGCGCCGAGCCAGGCAGGCGATGCCCGTGCCCGGCGCTTGAGGGCGTATAATGAAATAAACGCGTAGGCATTTCACTCTCCGGTGAAATGCGCCCCGCGACTCTTTCCCGCTATTCCGGGGTGGGCCAGGTGCCGATGGCTACGGTCATGGCGTCCTTTATGATCTGGTTGATTACGGGGGAGACCTGATCGACGACCAGTCGAACGCGCTCGTCGGGGCTTTCGGGCAGCGGGACTGTATCGATGGCCACGCTGTATTGCTTGTTGAAGACTCGTGGCCGTTCCTTGATCTGTTCCTTCATCGATGAATCCTCCGCTATTGCGTGAATACTGGATCGGGCGTTCCAGGCGTCAGGGCGCGGGCGATACCTTGATGTTGCCGGAAATAACCGGTCCCGAGCCGTAGGCCATACGGTGGCCGTTTGCATCGAGAATGAGGAAGCTGGCAATGTCCCGGTCCCTGGTCTTGCCCGATGCGTTGTTGTCGGCGACCATCAGCCAGAACCGGCACCCCAGCACGCCCTTGGCCTCGCACCAGCCGCTGGCATAGGCCGTTGGCGTTGCCTTGCCCGTCGCCGCCAGTTGATGTATCGCCGTAGAACTGGCGGTCCCCGTAAAGGGCGAGTCGTTCATGTTGATCGCGAACCGGATCGAACCGGCCGGGTAACCAGTTGCAGGGTTGCACTGGATCTTGAAATCCAGCGTGAAGGTTCCGCTGAATCCGCCACCGGCCCGGCTATCTATCTTCACCGTCGTCCCGTCGGCGTATGCGAACGCGCGCTGGGTGCAGGTTTGAATGGTGGGGATTTGCGGCATCTGGGCCCGCGCCGCGCCTGGCGCCGCGAATAACAGCCCCGCGACCGAAAGGGCGAAACAGGATTTTCCAATGGTTGTCACGTTTCCAATCATCGTCACATCTCCTTGCGTTGGCCGTCCTCTCCAGCCGCCTTGAACGCAATGGGAAACGCCAGCCATGGCATGGCGGCCCGTCGTTGTCGATGCTATTTTTACGTGATTAATTAGATGATAGCGCCAATCCTGACGAGTGTCGAGTCTCGCCGCCTCGTCGGGGCTTCGCCGTCCGCCCATGCCACATACAGAAAACCGCCCGCCGAGTGGGGTCCCGGGGGCGGTCTTGTGTATCGACGATGCTTTGGAG
>JAOUMF010000175.1 GCA_029881615.1 Alphaproteobacteria bacterium
CATTTATGATTGAACAGGATCAGGCGGTCCTCGGCGTCGTAGAGCGCAAAGCCGTCGGATATGCTCTCCACCGCTTCGCGCAGCCGCTGGTCGGCCAGCCGCGTTCGCTTGTTTCCCTCGCGCAAGGCCTGTTCGGCGCGCCAACGGTTATATTCCGCGCCCACGCGCTGGCTGACCAGGCGGAAGAACGCCCTGGCATCGGGGTCGTCGTCATCCTCATGGTCGGACATCGCAAAGACATGGCCCGCCGGCTGGCCGTCCGCGCCGTGGAAGACCTCGCCGCGATAGCATTCGGCGCCGACCTCGGCCAGAATAGCCAGCCCGGGAAACCGCTCGGCGACGCCGCGTTTCAGAAATATATGCGAATGCGGCGGCGGCGCCTTGTACACGTCCTCGCAGGGCGAGCCGGCGAGGTTGAATCGATAAAGCTCTCTCTTGCCGCCGTCCTCGTGGAACGTCAGAAGTTCAAGTTCGCTGCTTCCCGGTTGACGCCAGGCAATGCCGCTCCAGCGGTACCCTAGCCCAATGGACAGCGCCTCGGACGCCAGGTCAAAGAATGCCTGTCCACAGGTAATGTTTCCGGCCAGCAGCGACAGGGCCCTTTCCCTGTCGGCTGTGCGATATGACATAATAAATTCACCCGATCCCCATATTCCGCCGATCTTTTATCGGCTTCCGGTATTTGCCGGCTTTCTAGTCTGGCACCCTGTTTACCGACTATGGAACAATGGTACGGCCAAAAACCTTATCAAAACCTTAACGGGCGGAATGGCCGGCATGCCGTGTGCCGGATACGGTCGGGTCAATTCCGCCGGCTCAACAGCCCGCGTGCGATGACCTGAGCCTGGATTTCCGCCGCGCCCTCGAAGATGTTCAGGATGCGGGCGTCGCACAGCACGCGGCTGATTTCGTATTCCTCGGCATAGCCGTTGCCGCCGTGGATTTGCAGGGCGTTGTCGGCGTTCGACCAGGCGACGCGGGCGGCCAGCAGCTTGGCCATGCCGGCCTCGATATCGCAGCGCCGGTCGGAATCCTTCTCGCGCGCGGCGAACAGGGTGATCTGCCGGGCCACCATGGTTTCCACCGCCATCCAGGCCAGCTTGCCCGCGACGCGCGGGAATTGCGCGATGGGTTTGCCGAACTGGACACGCTCCAGCGCATATTTCTGCCCCAGCTCCATGGCGTTCTGGGCCACGCCGACGGCGCGCGCGGCGGTCTGCACCCGCGCCGATTCGAAGGTCGCCATCAGCTGGCGGAACCCCTGGCCTTCCTCGGCCCCCAGCAAGTTTTCCGCCTTCACCGCGAAGCCGTCGAAGCCCAGCTCGTATTCCTTCATGCCGCGATAGCCCAGCACGCGGATTTCGGTGCCGCTCATGCCCGCGGCCGGGAAGGGGTTGTCGTCCGTGCCGCGTGGCTTTTCCGCGATCAGCATGGACAGCCCGCGATGATCCTTTGAATCCGGGTCGGTGCGGACCAGCAGGGTCATGATGTCGCTGCGCGCCGCATGGGTGATCCAGGTCTTGTTGCCGGTGACGCTGTAGAGATCGCCGTCGCGCGTCGCGCGGGTCTTCAGTGCGCCCAGGTCCGACCCCGTGCCGGGCTCGGTAAAGACGGCGGTGGGCAGAATTTCGCCCGACGCGATCAGCGGCAGCCATTTTTCCTTTTGCGCCTCGGTCCCGCCCAGCCGGATCAGCTCGGCCGCGATTTCCGAACGCGTGCCCAGCGAGCCGACGCCGATATAGCCGCGCGACAATTCTTCCGTCACCACGCACATCGCCGCCTTGCCCATGCCCAGCCCGCCGAATTTCTCGGGCACGGTCAGGCCGAACACGCCCAGCTCGGAAAGTTGCTCGACGATTTCGATCGGGATCAGCACGTCCCGCAGATGCCATTCGTGGCAATGCGGGGCAACCTGTTCCTCGGCGAAGCGGCGGAACTGGTCGCGCACCATCTCCAGCATCTCGTCGCCCAGCGCGGCCTCGCCGAAATGCCCGTCGGCGATCAGCGTGGCGATGCGCTGGCGGGTGGCGGCATTATTGCCTTGTGCGACAAGTTCGGCGGTCGCCTCGCGAAAGGCCTCGATGGCGTCGTTATCCACGCCCATGTCGGCGGGGCGGACGATTTCCACCTGGCTCAGCGCGATGCCGCCGGCCAGCTGCGCGCAATATTCTCCGAAGGCGCAGTGCAGCATCAGCGATTCAAGCTCGCCGAACGTCCCCGCCTCGCGGCATCGCCCGGCCCAGCCCAGCATCTGGCGCAGGGCTTCGACATAGGTCGTCGCCCAGGCAAGGCCATGCGCCGCGAACTGTTCCCGTTCCAGCGCCGCCGCATCGATTTTCCCGTCGCGCTGAACCAGCGCGGAAACCGATGTTCGCGCGGCATCCAGCAGGGTTTCGGCGGCCTTCAGCGCGGATGCGCAGGCGGGCAGCAATGTTTCGGGCGGCGTGGCAACGGTCATTTCAATCTTCCGTGACGTTAGGTGGCATCGAAAAGCGTCTTCGGTGGGCGGCCCAGCCAGGTCGCGAAATCGTTCATATCCCGGCATAAATAGCCGGCATCGACCAAGGCCCGGCGATGATCGGGTGAAAATACCGGGCTGTACAAGGCCTTCTGCATTTCCCAACTGGCATATCGGCGGCCTTCCCTGGACTCCAGAAACCTGTCGATATGCCCGTCGAAATGTTTCAGGCTGGATGCATTATGCGCGGAGGCGTTTCTCTTGCATGATCCGATCCTGATTTTTCCCGCGTCTTCGTTGATGGCGACGAGATCGAGTTCGATATCCGATCCATCCGGCTTGTTCCAATACCCTTTCACCAGGTCGGTCAGGTGAAAATCCTGGACGTCTTTGCGTGAACATTCCTCGGTAAGCTGGCGCACCATCTTTTCGAATGTAAAGCCTTCATGGGTCTGAAGCCCCGTATCGGCTCTGGCCACGGCTCGTTCCACCGGCTGAATGCGGGCAATCTGGACGTTACGATCGAGCGCATGCAGCCATGCTGCCAGAAAGTTGTCGGTAATTTCATAGCGGGCTTTGCGGGCTTTTTCCGGAGCGAATATCGGCAAACGCTTCTCCACCATTCCATATTGGTCGATCAGGGTATGGAGATACGCCGACAATTGATTTTCGCCTCCAGACCCTGTTCGCGCATATTCGGCGGTCAATTCTCCGTGGGAGCAAGGCCCCTTTTTGGCCAGCAGCTTCAGGACGCTATCATAGCGTCCCCGCAACTCCCTCAAAAACCAGTTCGTCGCCTCGTCCCGCAAGGGGCTGGGGCCTTCGAAAAACAGTTTGCGCAGCGTATCCGGGCGATAGGCGGGAAGAGGCCCGAGAACCTTCTGGTCATGGCAATCGCGATAAAACTTCGGCACTCCCTCGAACAGGGACCAAAGGAACAGGCGCTGCATGGGGTCGACGATGTCGTAAGCGTCGAACATTTCGAACAGGGTTTCGAAATCCCAATGCCCCACATGAATCCGGTGCGTGACGCGGTTGAAAAGCGGCGAGGCGCGATCTTCCAGGATTGCCGTCATTTCCGTATGGATTGAACCCAGCACGAAAAGGCCACCCTTTTCGGTATCGCGAAGCCGGTCAACCTCTGCCTGGAGATACGAGGTAAAGGGCGCAAGTGCCTTGCGATGGAAATACTGAAATTCGTCGATGGCGACGATCCAGCCACGTTCGCACAGCACTCTAATGGTGATGGCCATTTGCCGAAAGGTCGGGACAACCTCACGGACCGTATCCAGCGGAACCCCATAATCTTCAAGGGCGTCCTGGAAAGTCTGCACGACGCCGCGTTCGTCGCTGTCGGGAACCTGGAAATAAAACACTTTCGGGTCCGGCTGGTTTCGCAGCGCCCGCTGGATCAGCGTGGTCTTGCCGATCCGCCGCCGGCCGGAGATCGAGCAGAAAAACCAGCGGCCCGAGGACACGATTTCCTCGATATCGGCCTGCTCGCGAGAGCGACCGTAAAAGCCCCATTTTTTGTCCGCAGCACCGTTCATTGTTTTAATATAATAAAAATTATGTTATTGCGCAACAGCTGCGACTGCACTGTAATAATGTAGAGTTTTTCCGTCTCTTATGCGCGGACTCATGTCCCATCTGGCGTGCCGGTTTCCGTCTGGTCGCCGGGCCGGGTCATTGGTTCTTGCTCTTGGCCGCGATCGGCCCCGGGGCTTCTCGGGTTTCGCCGAAACCCGGCGGCCAGAACGGGGCCGAGGGGGGGTGCAGATTGCCTTCCGGCAGATGTTTCAGAAGATGGGCGCGATGGGTGATGCCGCCGCTGAAACGGTCGATGGCCACGGCGCGCTGGTGGCCCTTGTCCTTGACCATGCGGATCGGGATCCAGCCCACCGAGGTCACCGCCAGCTTGTCGATATCGCTGCGCGGCGCCAGCCCCAGCAGCAGGATGATGGAGCTACGCGCCGACAGCGCTGTCTGGTTACTGACGAAATTGCCGATCGAATAGGCGACCGGCACCTCGCGGCCGTTCACCGTCACCAGTTTTTCGATGGGCTGCATGACGTGGGGCTGGGTGCCGACGATCGCGGTGGCCCCGGCCTCGGCCATTTCGCCGGCCAGCTTGCATTCTTTCCCGTTGGGTTTGTGTGCGCCTTCGTCGCCCCAGTGCGGCGTCGCGATCACCGCGTGGATATCGGGCCGCTGGCTCAAATCCCGGATGATCGCCAGCACCTCGGCGCGGTCCTTGTAACAATGCAGCACCTGCTTGTACGTGTCCCGGATCATGTTGGTGCCGTAGGTGCAGGCCAGCCAGGCGACATTGTAGCGGCGGCCGTTCTTGATCACGGGCGTCACCGTATGCCAGGGGGCGCTCATGTTGTTGCTGTGCCGCGTCCCGGTCCAGGGGAGTTTCGCCTCGGTGATCGCGTCGATCGTGCCGTCGACGCCCAGGGATTTGCGGTCCAGCGAATGGTTGTTGGCGGTTTGCAGGATGTCGAAGCCGGCCTTTTTCAGATCCTTCACAACCGACGGATGGGCGTTGAACCGGGGATAACCGGTATAGACGGCGCCATCGTAAATCTTGCCCACCGGTTTCGACGGCGTCCCCTTCTTCGTTACGTCGGCGGCCGCGACCCCCTCGAAATTGGCGAAGGAGATATCGGCGGCGGCGATCAGGTCGGCGACCGGCGCCCATAGCGAGGAAAACCCGTCGCGCCGTTTCGATGCCTGGATCTGCAGCGAATCATGCAGTAGCACGTCGCCGACCGCCGCGATGGTGATTGTTTGATCGGGCGTGCCCTTATGGGTGAAGGTCAGCATTTGCGGCGACTTCCTGTCGGTGCATTGGCCGGACATTGTGGTGGGCGCCGCCGGGGGGACGGCAACGGGCGGCACAACGGGCGCCGCGGCGGGCGGAACGACGGCGGTGTAGGCGACAGGGGGCAGCGTGGCCGGGGGGGCGGATTGCCTGGCATCGTATGTGCCGCAGGCGGCAAGCGTTCCCGCAAGCGCCATGACCGGGGCGACCCGGACGCG
>JAOUMF010000176.1 GCA_029881615.1 Alphaproteobacteria bacterium
CAGATAATTGGTCCGGGCCTCAGCCTCGGCCTGTTTCAACCGCGCCACCGCGCCGCCCTGATCCTGCACGAACGCCAGCTTTTCCTCCATGTTCTGGCGCAGCGCGGCAAGCTCGTCGACGGCGACTCCGTGTTTACGAGCAACCGCGCGCAGTGCAAACAAACGTTCCTCGACCGCCTCTAGCCCGCCCTGATCGGGATCGATCGCGGCGCCGGCCGCCTCGATCTCACGCAGGGCCTCGGCCGTCTCAAGCGCGGCGCGTTCCAGCCCTGCCAGGGCCGCATCCAGCGCGCCGCCGGCCTTCTCGGCCATGCGTGCCAGATGACGCTGCGCCGCGCGCAAGGAATCCTCCACATCATTCGTTCCGGTCAACTCCGCCGACGCCGAATTCATGGCCTCGATCAGCTGTTCCGCATGCATCAGGCGGCTGCGCTGTTCTGCCAGGTTTTCCTCGTCGCCAGGATGCGGATTCAACTGCGTCAGTTCAGCAACCGCGTGTTCAAGGAATTCACGGTCCCGAACGGCCTCGTTCGCCGTTTCCTCCGCATCGCGAGTCGCCTGCACGGCCTTTCGCCAGGCCTTGTATGCTTCGCGAACCCGCAGCCCTTCACCCTCCAACGCACCGTGTCGATCCAGCAAGGCACAATGGGTGGCCGGATCAATCAATCCGCGCGGTTCGAACTGACCCTGAATTTCCACAAGAGTCTCGCCAATCTGGCGCAACAGGCCAACGCTGGCCGGCTGATCGTTTACGAAGGCACGGCTGCGCCCATCGGCGGTCAACATCCGGCGCAGCACCATTTCGCCGCCCGCATCGCCCAGCCCCTGTTCGACCAGCAGCCCATGGGCCGGATGGTCCGGGCCAATATCGAACATGGCGGTGACCACCGCGCGCTCGGCGCCATGCCGGACCAGGCCGCTTTCGGCCCGCGCGCCAAGCGCCAGCCCCAATGAATCGAGCAAAATCGACTTGCCCGCGCCGGTCTCGCCGGTCAGGACGCAGAGGCCTTTTTCAAATGAGAGGTCAAGCCGATCGATCAGAACGACATCCCTAATGGAAAGGGCGGTCAACATTGCCGGATCATACCAGGGCTCGTCGAGAATGTTCCATTTGACCGTGCTTCCTTATCCGTTCGCCATGCACGTTTCACGCTATCGAGTCGCGCTTCGCAAGCCTACCGAAACGCCGCTAACGGTCAAGCGAATCCATTCGCCATCCATGTGCGGTGAACCACCAGGCACCGCAGCATGAACCATTGCCAGCCGATATTGGATTAGTTCGTCTTTTCCCTGGCTCCGTCCGGAGCAACCGCCGTCTGTGTCAAACCGCGCTCGGCGGCCGTCAGCACGTCCTGGCGATCCAGCAGCGCCCAACTGTCGCGGTACCATTCGCTGTCCGGGAAATTATGCCGCAACACGGCAGCCGTATAGCGCGCCTCTTCAACGACGCCGAGCGCCAGATAAGCCTCGGTCAGCCGGTGCAGGGCCTCGGGCACATGGGTGGATGTGCCCCATTTATCGATGACACGGCGGAACCGCCCGATCGCCGCCAGATGATGTCCCGCGCGCAAATAATAACGGCCGACATCCATGTCCTTGCCGGCAAGATGATCATGCGCCAGATCTACCTTGAGCCGCGCATCGCGGGCATAATCGCTATCGGGAAAACGCCTGGTCAGATTGTCGAATGCATCCAGCGCGCCTTCGGTCATCCGCTGGTCGCGCTCGACACCGGAAATCTGTTCGTAATAGCTGAGACCCTTGAGATACCAGGCATAGGCCGCGTCCTTGTGCCCCGGATGCAAATCGATGAAGCGGTCCAGCGCGACAATGGCGTCGTCATACTTGCCTTTCATATAATAGGCATAGCCGGCCATGATCTGGGCCTTGGTGGCCCACTTGGAATAGGGGTGTTGCCGCTCCACCTCGTCGAATGCCTTGGCGGCCGCCACATATTGGCCCGCTTCCATCCGATCCATGGCTTCGTTGTAGATATCTTCCACCGGTCGTTCGATATAGGCAACGTCTTCCTTCTCTTCGGTGGCGCAGCCACCCAATGCCAAGGGAAAGACAAACAACATTGCCACAGCAACACGGCCGAGAAATTTCGGGAACAATATCGGCAAGCGTTTCATGCGTAACCCGGTGATTTACAAACGTGTAAGGCGCGACAACCCATCACGCCATGAATATACACATAATTTGCCCTGTACCCAAGTACAAGCGTAAGATCAACAAGGGATGGGTTTACGCGCGAACCAGTTCACCCCGGGCTTCCACCGCGGCGATTTCATCCGCGATTTCGTCCATATCGGCCATTTCCCATGCCGATTCGTCAGCCAGGAGTTCACGCAAAAGCCTGTTGTTGATGGCATGCCCGGGACGAACCCCATGGAAATGACCGATGAGCATCGCCCCCGCCAGATAAAGGTCGCCAACGCAATCCAGGGCCTTGTGGCGCGCGCATTCGTCATCGAAGCGCAGGCCGCCCTCGTTCAGGACCGTATCCCCGCTGATTACCACCGCGTTCTCCATTGAACCGCCGCGGGCCAGGCCAGCCGCCTGAAGCGCCTCGACCTCATGCAGGAACCCGAATGTCCGCGCCCGGCTGAGTCTCTCACGGAAACTTTCACTCAACATATCCATAAACAGCGACTGACGGCCGATCACCGCGCTTTCGAAATCCAGTTCGATATTGATGCTGCTGCCCACCCAGGGCTCGATCCGCGCGGTGGACCCGCCGTCTTCGACACTTACCGGCTTCAATACGCGGATGACACGACGCGGCGCGTCCTGCATCTCAACGCCGGCACAGTCGATCAGGAAGACGAAAGGCTCGGAACTGCCATCCATGATGGGGATTTCCGGACCGTTGATCTCAACAATCACATTATCCAGGCCACAGCCGGCCAGCGCGGCCATCAAATGCTCGACCGTCGAAATCGAAACACCAGCCTCATTGCTCAACGTCGTGCAGAGGCGTGTATCACTGACCATATCGTAGCGGCCCTGGATAACGGCATCCTCGCCCGCGATATCGGAACGGCGGAAAACGATCCCGGTGTCCGGCGCCGCCGGATGCAGGGACATCGCAACCTTGGCACCGCCATGCAGGCCAGTACCGCTGCAATAGATCGAGTTCTTCAGCGTCTGCTGGCGAAACCGCGCCGCGCTGCTGGTTGAACTGCCGCCAAGTTCGTTATCGTACGAAATTCTCATTATTGCTCTTCCGCTTTTTTTCTGCCGACGGGGCCCGCGCCGTAATATCGGCGGCCCGAGACATCAGCCCAAAATGGCTTTTTCCATGCGGGGATAATCGCGCATCGTGGGTCACGTAACAAATCACTCTTTGTGTCGAAATGTTACGCATTTCGCGCGGCGCGAAAATATGTAATTACTATTTTAAATCAAATAATTACGTCACACACACCACCAAAATCGAAAAATTTCGGCCGGCCGCCCAATCAAGGACAGCCGACCGTTAAGGTATCTTTAATCAAACCCCGGACCAACCCGGGCGAGACTGAAATCGTATTCAACGATCCAGTCGCCCGGTAAAACCGGCCCTATTCCATGGCGCAGAGCGACCGCGCGCCATCGATCGTGAAAACGGCCTTTTGCAGCCCGCTCTCTAGTTCGCCTGGCGACGCAGGAATGCCGGTATGTCCAACATTTCCCCCTCCGCATCCGTCGGCTCTGGCCGCGGCGCCGGATCGAGCCCGGCCAAAGCCGGTTGACTGGCCATTGCAGGAGCCATGGGCCTGGCCTCGCCCTTTACCGCGACCGGGCTGGCTTTGGGTTCCATCCGCCCCCGTTCCGCGCGCCGTTCGCCCGATGCCACGCCGGCCACTTCCGCCATCAGTTCCAGAAGGCCATGGCGACGGCGTTTAGGCTCGCTGTCCTGTTCGCCGCCGTTAGCCAGTGCCGCCGCAGCAAAGGGATCGGCGTTGCCCTGACTCTCGGGATAAACCGGCGCCGGCGGGATATAGCTGTCCCCACCGGCCATCGCGGGCGCGGAAACCGGGGCTTCGGATCCAGCTTGCTGTTCCATTAAGGTCGGCATTTCCGTGCTCGCTTCCATGACCTGGACATTCTCGGCCAAAATGGGCTCGGGCACGGGGGGCGCCGCCAGATTCTCCATCACCGCGACAGACTCCTGGGCAGGCACGGGCACTGGCTGTGGCCGCGAAACCGGAGCCGGACGGATCTGGTTCATTTCGGCAACGTCTATGCCCGTCGCAACCACCGAAATCCGGATTTTCTCGTTGAGGCTCTCGTCAAATGTCGAGCCGAAGATCATGTCGGTATCGGCGTCGACTTCCTCAAGAATCCGGTTTACGGCCTCATCGACTTCCATCAGCGTCATGGTAGCCTCGCTGCCGGTAATGTTGATCAACAGGCCGCGAGCGGATTTCATGGACAAATCTTCCAGCAACGGATTGTTGATCGCAGCCTCGGCCGCTTCAATGGCGCGCCTCTCGCCCTCGGCCTCGCCGGTGCCCATCTTGGCCTTGCCCATCTCGCCGATAACCGAGCGGACATCGGCAAAATCAAGATTGATCATGCCGGGCACGACCATCAGGTCGGTGACACTGCGCACCCCGGCATAGAGCACATCATCCGCCATCCTGAAAGCGTCGGCAAAAGTTGTTTTCTCGTTGGCGACCCTGAACAGGTTCTGGTTCGGGATCACGATCAGGGTGTCGACATATTGCTGCAACTCGGCAATGCCGGCTTCCGCCAGTTTCAGCCGCTGACGTCCCTCGAACAGGAAGGGTTTCGTCACCACGCCGACGGTCAGCATGCCTTGTTCGCGGCAGGCCCGCGCGATCACCGGAGCGGCGCCGGTGCCGGTGCCGCCGCCCATGCCAGCAGTGACAAAAACCATGTGATTGCCAGCCAGCATCTCCATCAACTCATCGAGCGATTCCTCGGCAGCCGCCCGGCCTACATCAGGCTTCGACCCGGCGCCCAGGCCTTGGGTCAAATCGGCGCCCAACTGCAGTTTTCGCTCGCATACGGTCTGCGCCATGGCCTGCGCATCGGTATTGCAGACCAGAAAGTCAACGCCTTCAAGGTTGGCTCTGATCATATTGTTGACGGCATTACCGCCGGCGCCGCCAACGCCAATTACGGTTATTCGCGGTTTAAAGTCCATTTGCTGCCTCGGTGTCATCAGATTGATCGTCATGACTGCCTCCTACGATCGGTTTGCCGGGGTGCGCCGGCACATGCCGCCGCGGATCGATCCTTCGTTCCCTGCAGGGAATTCTCGTTTTCAAATATTCTCACGCAACCATCCTCCAACTCTCGCCAGCGGACCGAGACGGGCGAGAAACCCCTCTCCCGCCGGCGGGCGCGACACCGCGTGGGCGCGCAAATCGCCGGTATCTTCTTGCGAATAGCGCATCAACCCGGCGCAGGCCGCGAAGGCCGGTCCGTTGGTGGAGGCTGCCAATCCGCCAACATGAGCGGGACGGCCAAGACGCACCTGCTTGT
>JAOUMF010000177.1 GCA_029881615.1 Alphaproteobacteria bacterium
TGGGATTGGCGATTTCGCGGCGCTATTGCGAACTGCTTGGCGGACAGATTGATGTCGAGAGTTCGCTGGGCAATGGCGCGGTGTTCACGGTCCGCCTGCCGGTGGAAAACCTGGGACTGGTCCGGCAGGTTATTTAACCGAAGGCCTTATACGCGATTATCGTATAGGTGTCCTTGACGCCGGGTAGAAGCTGCAACTTCTCGGTGACGAAATGGCCCACATCGGCGCCCGCCTCGAGATAGCATTTCATCAGAAGATCGTAATTGCCCGAAATCGAATGGACTTCGGACACTTCTTCAATGTTCAGCACGGCGGAATCCGCCACTTCATAGGCCTTGCCGAGGTCGCATTTGACCTGAACGAAGATGGTTTGCATGGGGCCCGGTCCTCCGCGGAAATTGAGTTGCCGGTAATGCTATAGCGTGGCCGGACGTTTCAGAAAAGCCGGTACCAGATCGGTTTCTCCGAATGGAACGTCGCCATATTCCGGCGCGTCGCCAATCGAATCCCGATCGCGTCGCGACCCGCGCTTGTTGTCTTTATCCTGCCTCGGCCGGTTGCCTTCTCGCGAAGACTGTTTTTCCTCGGTTTTTTCGCCCTGGCCGCGGGAATGTTTGTCCGGCGTGCGCTTGTCCCGCGCCTTCCTGTCCTGCGTCCGCTCGTCCCGGCGTGCGTCGGCGGGTTTCTCGGTTGAGCTGGAATCCGCGGGTTGGTCTGTTGCAGATGCCTCAGCGGGCTGTTCGGTTGACGGCGCGGATTGGGGCTGCTCGCTGGCTTGTTTGGTGGTGGCTTTGCCACGTCCACGGCCTCGATCGCGGCCTCGGCCCTTGCCGCTATCCTGTTTCAGTTCCGCGCCGGCGATTTCCTCGATATTGACGCGGGGGATTTCCCGGCCGGCCAGTTTCTCGATCGCCGTGACATACTTGCCATCTTCCGGCGCGGCCAGGGTAAAGGCGTGACCGCTGCGGCCGGCACGGCCGGTACGGCCGATCCGATGGACGTAATCTTCCGCGTGGGAAGGGACATCGAAATTGAATACATGGCTGACCGCGGCGATATCCAGCCCGCGCGCGGCCACGTCGGAACAGACCAGAATCTGAATTTCGTTTGCCTTGAATTTATCCAGCGTATCGGTGCGCTGGAACTGGTCCATGTCGCCATGCAACGCGCCGACGCTGAATCCATGCCGTTCCAGGGAACGGTGCAGCACGCCTATGTCACGCTTGCGATTGCAGAATATCAACGCGTTCGAGATGGTCTGGCTGTTAAGCAAGGACCGCAGCGCCTCGCGCTTGTCCTTGGACTGCACGATCACGATTGCCTGCTGGACCGTGTCGGCGACGGAGGAGGGCGGGGCAACGGTTATTTCGCGGGGATCGGTCAGGAATTTTTTGGCCAAGCGTTTGATTTCCGGCGGCATTGTCGCCGAGAACAGCAGTGTCTGGTGCTTCTTGGTGATGAAGGAAACGATCCGTTCCACATCCGGAATGAATCCCATGTCCAGCATCCGGTCGGCCTCGTCGATGACCAGGAAGTTGACATCGTTCATCATCACCTTGCCGCGTTCCACATGGTCCATCAGGCGGCCGGGCGTGGCGATCAGCACGTCGACGCCGCGGTCCAGCTTCTTGAACTGTTCGGTGAATGACACGCCGCCAATCAGCAGCGCCGTCGTCAGCTTGGTGTATTTACCGTAGGTTTCGAAATTTTCGGCAACCTGGGCGGCGAGTTCGCGCGTCGGCTCCAGAATAAGCGAGCGCGGCATCCGGGCCCTGGCGCGGCCCTGACCCAGAATATCGATCATCGGCAATGTAAAGGAAGCGGTCTTGCCGGTTCCGGTCTGCGCGCAGCCCAATACATCCCTGCCCATGAGGACCTGCGGGATTGCTTGTTTCTGTATGGGAGTCGGCGTTTCGTAACCCGCCTCGGAGACCGCGCGCATCACGCCGTCACTGAGGCCCAGTTCAGTAAATGTCATATTTCCTGCTGTTTCTCGCCGGACCTTCCGGCGATATATAAACTCATCATTTTGTTGGTTGAGCGGACTATAGGGACAAACGCGCCGCTGTCAATGTTTCTGCGCGTTACTGGCGCTTGGTGGCGGTCGGTTTGCGTCGGCCGTCGGCAGCATTCCTTTGCGTGAATGCCGGTTCGTTGTTACTGATAGGCGCGATTGGATGCTGCCCGGTTATTAGCGAAGGTAGGATATGGCAGGCAAGGATACAGAGGTTGTCGTGGAAGCGCGAACCACGCTTGGAGAGCCTCGCGGGATAGAGTTTGAGCGCCCGGAGCCCGAGGGAACGCCTGTTCGGGGCGAGGCGTATGATCCTGAAAAGATCGATATCGTTACGCGGAGCATGACGATCGATCAGATTCTGGCGCGCATCCGGGCAGAGACCATCGATCTGAACGCGGACCTTCAACGCTGCCGTCATGCGTGGAACGGGGTCCGCCAGAGCAGGCTGGTGGAACTGGTGCTGCTGAAAATTCCGCTGCCGGCCATTTATGTCGCCGAGGATGCCGGGGAAAACTGGACCGTTGTCGACGGTATTCAGCGATTGACGACCATCGCGCGTTTTGTCGATCCGGCGGTCATCGGCGATACGCCATTGGTCATGGAGGGTTTGGAATATCTGGGCGGTGACTATGTGGGCAAGGGGTTCAAGGAACTTCCGCCTCGTTTGCAGCGGCGCCTGAAGGAGACGGAATTGGCCGTGCATGTTATCCGGCACGGCACCCCTGCGCCGGTGAAGTTCAATATTCTTTCCAGGCTGAATGATGGCGGGATGCCGTTGACTGCCCAGGAAATTCGCCACGCGCTGACGCCCGGCCGGGCTCGCGAGATCCTGGCGGACTGGGCGCAAGGCAAGGAATTCAGGAAGGCCATCGGCAATGGCATTGTCGACGAAGGTATGGCGGACCGCGAGTTGGTTCTTCGGTTTATTGCCTTTCGTCTTACCCCCCTTGGCGCCTATCCCGATGGTGATTTCGAGCAGTTCCTGGGCGAGGCCATGCGGGCGCTGAACGATATACCGGCTGTGCCCGCGCCTGATTTGGCCTCGGAAACAGAGCCGGCGCCCGAACCGGAGGAATCCCCGGATGCGCCGCCGGCTGCGGCGACCACGGAAACGGTGGATGAAGTCGGCGATATGGATCTTCTTGCGGATGATCACGGCGATCGCCCGGCCGAAGATGAAGGCGAGACGCCAGAGTCTGAGCCCGAGCCCGCAACGGTGCCAGATACGGCCCCCGCGACGCCGACACTTGCCGGGCTGGACAGTGAATTCAAATCCGCGATGACGGCCGCCTTCGCAATATTCGGCGAGGAGGCTTTCCGTAAACCCCACGGCGCCGATGAAGGGCGTAATCCGATCAACAAGGCCCTGTTTGAGACCATTGCCGTAAATCTGGCGGCGCTGGACCCGGACCGGCGCGATATGCTGGTTGAACGCGGCGGTGCGGTGCGGGAACAATTCATTGATTTAATCGAAAACAGGAAATTTATCCTGGCCGTTTCGCAAGGAACCGGAGACCCGGCAAAGGTGCGGACACGTTTTTCGGAGATTGAAAAATTATTTAAGAAAGTACTTTCATGATCAATTCTATTAATTTGATTAATTTCAAGATTTTTGCAGAACAGAAAATACCCCTTGGACCTTTGACATTGCTTTCCGGCCTCAATGGCGTTGGCAAGAGTTCGGCCATGCAGTCGCTCTCACTGCTGCGCCAGTCCCATGATTCCGGGATTCTGCGCGAGGATGGCTGGCTGTTGAATGGCGAACTGGTCGAGATCGGTGCGGGCGAGGATTTGCTGCATGAAAATGCCAGCAGTTCCCACGTCGCCATTGAACTGGAGGAGGAGGGCGAGACCTCGCGCTGGCAGGTCGATTATGTCCAGCAGGGCGATGTATTGCGCTATGGCGAGGAGACGCCGCCGGAGGCCCAGGGCGTTCTGTTCGGCAACGGGTTCCAGTATCTGCGCGCCGACCGGGTCAACCCGATGGTCAGCTATCCGAAATCCTACCATGCGGTGTCGCAGCGGCGCTTTCTCGGCAGCCGGGGTGAATTCGCCGCGCATTTCCTCAGCCATTACCGGGACGAGCCGATCACCGACGCCGCGCTGAAGCATCCCGATACCGAGACGACATCCGGTCTGCTGGCGCAGGTCAACGCCTGGATGCAGGAATTCAGCCCAGGCGCCTCGATCAACGTTCATGAGATCGAAAAGACCGATTTCGTGCGGCTCAGCTTTACCTTCGGATCGGGCATCGACGAATCCAACCCCTACCGTCCGACCAATGTGGGGTTCGGCCTGACCTATTCGCTGCCGATCGTGATTGCCTGCCTGTCCACCGCGGCCGGCGGCATCATCCTGCTGGAAAACCCCGAAGCGCATTTGCATCCCCAGGGACAGGTTGCCATGGGCCGGCTGATGGCGCTGACCGCCGCCGCCGGCGTGCAGGTGGTGGTGGAAACCCACAGCGACCATGTGCTGAACGGCATCCGCATCGCGGTCAAGCAAGGCATCCTCGAACCCGACCATTCGCTGGTGCATTTCTTCCGCCGCGACCACGAAAACGGATCGGCGACCATCGACAGCCCCTCGATCAACGAGCAGGGCCGCCTGAGTTTCTGGCCGGAAGGGTTCTTCGACCAGTGGGACAAGAGTCTCGACGAACTGCTTGATTAGAGGGAGGAAACGATCATGACGATGTATGTTTTCCTCAACGAGCTGTCCCAGCCGCGTGGACCGATCCCGGCCCAGCCCGGCGCCCAGGTGGTCAACGATCTGGTCGATCTGCTGCGCGGGCTGAAGCGGCGGCGGCGCGATACCGTCCTGCACAGCGCCTTGCCGCTGCGCGACGTGCAGATCGGCGATAGCTATTCGGTGGGCGCCTGGTCGGGCGACGGCGACCGGCGCGAGGAATGGCGTTTTCTGCGCAGCCTGCAGGACCGGGCGCCGTTTCAGGTGCGACTATCTGAAATGGGTGTCGATGTCATGGAGGCCGATTACCGGCTGGGCGAACAGCGCGCCGAGGGGCTGGGCCTGGCCCATCTGTTCGGCGGCATCGCGGTCAGCCTGGATCATGACCCACGCTGGCGAAAGCTTAGCATGGCGCTGGTCCGCGAGGCGCTGGAAGAGACCGATGACGGCGACGTGGATATCGTCTCCGCCGAGGTCGAGACCGTGCATGCCAGCCATTCGGATCATATTGTCGATCATGCGGAATGGCTTGAGAGCGCCTGCCTGCAGCCGGTGACCGACGGGGCCGACCTCTGGCGCCGGCGCGACGAGCTGTTCGGGCATCTGGAATTCCTGCCCCGCGTGGCCGATCAACTGAAGGCTTTGCCGGCCAGCCACCCCTGGTTCGGCGCGGCGGTGGTGCGGCTGAGCGAGCTGAACGAGGCGGTGCGCGAGTGGGACCCGACATCGTCGCCCGAACCGCTCTACCGCAGCCGGGTGACGCCGGAACATAGTCAGCGCAAGATGCT
>JAOUMF010000178.1 GCA_029881615.1 Alphaproteobacteria bacterium
GGTGGTCTCGACATTCAAATCGCGCCACAGCGACCGGTCGAGCTGCCCGCGCTGCACCGAGATATGCATGTCATGGGTGACGCGGCGCAGTTCCATGATCCCCACTTCGTTCTGGCTGATCATGTCGTTCCAGACGAGACGGTAATTGGTCAGCAGGCACCAGCAATTTTCCGATTCGAAATAGGCGATGGCCGGCCTTTCGCCATCGGCGAACGTGATTTTCCTCTCAAGCGTCCGCTGTTCGAATTCAGGCAGATTTTCATATAAACTGGTGAGACGCCCCTCGCCGCCCCTGCGGCGGAAAATGGAGCTAATGGATCGTCTGCTCGCTATCGTCCGCATTTAAAAATCCCCATAAATAAATTCGGTGGCGACAGACCACCTTGAAATTCACCCGATATCGGCAACAGTATGTGCCGAGATCGCCTTACGAACCGTTAATGAAAACGATTCCGGCGCGGAAAAATTCCAAACCACCGGCGTCAACCGGAACAGCGTGCCCTTGACCCAAATGCCGGGGCGCGGCAAACATCGGCGGTCTTTTCCCTGAACGGAGCTTCCGCCATGGCCGGCGCACTGGACGGCGTACGTATTTTCGACCTCACCCGCATCCTGGCGGGGCCCAGCTGCACCCAGATGCTGGGCGATCTGGGCGCCGACGTCATCAAGGTCGAACGGCCGACGGCCGGCGACGACACCCGCAAATGGGGCCCGCCCTACATCAAGGATGCCGCCGGAAACGAGACCACGGAAAGCGCTTACTACCTGTCGGCCAACCGTAACAAGCGGTCGGTGACGATCGATATCGCGGCACGGGAAGGCCAGGCGCTGGCGCGCCGCCTGATCGGCCAATGCGACATCCTGGTGGAAAATTTCAAGACCGGCGATCTGAAGCGTTATGGCCTTTCCTACGACGACCTGAAAGATGAATTCCCCGGCCTGATCTATTGTTCGATCACCGGGTTCGGCCAGACCGGGCCTTACGCGCCCTATGCCGGGTACGATTATCTGGCCCAATCGATGGGCGGCATCATGAGCCTGACCGGCGAGCCCGACGGCCAGCCCATGAAGGTGGGAATCGGCATCGCCGATCTTATGTGCGGCATGTATGCGGGCACCGCCATATTGGCGGCGCTACGTCACCGCGACCGCACCGGCGAGGGCCAGTGGATCGATATGGCGCTGCTGGATACACAGGTCGCCTGGCTGGTCAACGAAGCGCAGAATTACCTGATTTCCGGCGAAACGCCGCCGCGCCGCGGCAACGGCCATCCCAACATCGTACCCTACCAGGTATTCGAGACCGCCGACGGGCATCTGGTGCTGGCCTGCGGCAACGACCGGCAGTTCCGCGAACTGTGCGACATGGCTGGCGCGGCGCATCTGGCCGACGACCCGCGCTTCGCCACCAACGACGCGCGCAGCCGCAACCGCGAGGAACTGATCCCGCTGGTCGCCGATTTCATGCGCGGCAAGACCATGGGTGAGTGGATGGAAGGGCTGCGCGCCCGCCAGGTGCCTTGCTCGCCGGTCAATACGGTCGATCAGGTGTTCGAGGACGCGCAGGTCAAGGCACGCGGCATGAAGATCGAGATGCCCCATCCGCTGGCCGGCGCCGGCGCGATTCCGCTGGTCGCCAGCCCGATAAAGATGAGCGCCACCCCGCCCGATTACCGTCACGCCCCGCCAACACTGGGGCAGCACACCGACGAGGTTCTGAAAGAGTTGCTGGAGATGGAAGAGACGGAAATCGCGGCGCTACGGAACGAGGGAGTCGTATAAATTTTAACGCCAAGGAAAAGCTGGCCCCGTTACGAAGGCCAGCTTTCCCGTTACCCTAAGCAGGACGCAGGTTCAGACGATTTCAATCCGCAGCAGCGAGCGGACATGCTGAATTTGATTGAGAATTGTCGCCACCGACGATCCGGCAAACAGCAGGCCAACAGCCTTGTTGCCTTCTCGTGTCGCTACTATCGACCCTGAATCACCCCCGGCGGACATATTTGTGGTGATGATCTGATCACGGAACCGGGCTACACGCCCGCCACCATAATTCACATCGACCGTTGCCTGCACCGCCGTAATCCTGCCAAGCGAATAGTTAGTCGTGCGCCCGCATTTATGGACCTGCATACCGACATATATCTGTTCACGCGGCAACCAGCCCTGCAAATGCCCGACCCAGTGAATTTCACGCTTCAGGTCGTCGAAATCCCCGTCCGCAACCGCCGCATCCACCAGATTGCGATGCTTGGCGCGCGCTACCGGCGGCTCAAACGTAATGGGCACAAAACGGTTAAGCCTGGCTATCCGGTCGGCGGGGTCGTTTCCGCCGTCGAAAGGTCCGGGCTGAAGAATCGAATCGCCCACGTTACCGTTATTGCTGTTGGCCAGAACATGATTGTTGCTGAGGATATAATACTTGGTCGGAATGCCGATTGGATCGCCAGGATCGCCCAGACGATCATAGACGCAAGTCCCAAGCGTGCCTGCCGTGATATTCTTGTGGCCCACACTGTATCCACCAGGAGCCGGTCGAACGCGTTTGGCAAGCGCAAGCGTCTCGAACTCCTGCTGCGGTTCGGCTTGCCCCGCAAAAAGCTCACCAACAGCCATAACATCCGTTTTCATGCCCGCGATTTCGGCAGGCACCAGATCGTCCTTCGACAGGTCACCCTTATCGATCTTTTGCGTCACCAGCGCCAGCAACGCCGGCTTTCCAGTGGGCTGACCGTTGCTCCACTTGATACCTTGAGCGACTCCGACGAGATTTTCCCGAGGGTTTTCCGGATCAAGAAGCTCACTAACCGCCACACCATGAGCGTTCTTCATATCCTTGGCATCTTTTGCGCTAAGAATCATCTGTTGTTCGATAGCAGGCATGATATTTCTCCCTATTTCGGATCGGCGCCCAGTGCGTTCACCGTTCCAATTTCCTGGATGTCGATTTCATACCCCTCTATTGAAGACGGAATATCCAACCCTTGGATATCCGCCTCAACGAAGACGATGATGACGTCCTTTCCGTTCTTCCGGCCTAAACCGACAGATTGGACAGTGGGTAACGCCATCAAAAAATCCTCGTGCCTACGCAACACATCCTCTATGCCCATCACGACATTCCCTTCTCACTGATTGTTGTCGTGCCCGACGCCGTCGGCGACGGCGTCACCGAAAGCAACAGTCCAGTCCATCTGATTGCACAGAAATCGTAACCCTCGCGACCCGTTACCGGTCAAAGGGTCTGGCTGCCACAATAATAGAAAGAATGAATTTTAAAGGCGCCTGGGAAATTACGGGAATGCTTTCACCGGGCAAATCCGCACACACTCATTGCGAGATTAAATGCCACAGGAACCCCCCTCTACCGCAGCAAGGCGCATCAAGCTTGAATCAGGCCAACGCCACAATAATCAATAGCTGAATACGACTTTCAACATCCAGTCAATATGCTATGATAGATTGCATAAAATACTATACTAAAGTCGCACAACGAGTCTAGCGGAAATCGATTTCCATCAAAAAAATGGCGCGTATCGCTTTCGGCCAGTTTCGCCGATTTCGAACGAAAAGGAACGAGTTACGGTCGATGCCCCAACCGCCTGATCGTCAATTGTTTTCGAATATATCTGCTGCTTCCGCAGCCGCATCCTCAGCTTTCAAACCCCGACGGAATGCGCCCAGCCAGTCAAATTCATGGGCTGCGACATCAAATCCCAGAATTGCCAATTCGCACTCGACCCAACTCATCCAGGATTCAAAATCACGCCCCGGAAACGCAACAACTGTTTGTGTTGTCATAATCTAATGACTCTCAATGTTTGACAAATACACCGCCCCATCGGGGAAACGCAGATAGTATCACCATATCTTATTTAAATAATGGTAAAAATTTTATCCTTCTTAACCTTTTGCCACACTACGTATTTAAGGGTTTTTGAAATGTTTGTGTCCCAATTATAATTATTTGCTTCGTTTATACGTGAGCGTACTATCTATCGGCAGAGTTTTCGATCCGGATATCAACAGCCGCGCGCCAACATTCTCCGCCAGCAATATCTTGTCCCCGCGGCCACCCGCACGGTATAGTCCCGACTTATGAACGCACCCTCTCCCACCGCCGACCTCCGCTTTCCACACCGGCATTTGCTCGGCATCGAGGGGCTTTCGGCGAACGCCATCACGATGCTGCTGGATATCGCCGACAGCTACGCAGAGCAAAACCGCAAACCGAACAAGACATTGACGCTTCTGCAAGGGCGTACCGTCATTAACTTGTTCTTCGAAAGCTCCACCCGCACGCGGACATCCTTTGAACTGGCGGGCAAGCGGCTGGGCGCCGATGTCATCAACATGTCGGTCCAGACCAGTTCCATCAAAAAGGGCGAAACGCTGATCGATACGGCGATGACCCTGAATGCCATGCACACCGATGTGCTGGTTGTGCGCCACAGCGATTCGGGCGCGGTCAAGCTGCTGTCGGAGAAGGTGAACTGCGCGGTGATGAACGCCGGCGACGGCAGCCATGAACACCCGACCCAGGCGCTGCTGGACGCGCTGACCATCCGCCGCCGCAAGGGGCGCCTTCAGGGGCTGACCGTGGCGATCTGCGGCGACGTGCTACATAGCCGGGTCGCACGCTCGAACATTCTGCTGTTGCACACCATGGGCGCGCGGGTGCGGGTTATCGGGCCACCGACCCTGCTGCCCTCGGCCATCGACCGTTTCGGCGTCGAAGTCTTCCATGACATGCGCGAGGGCTTGAAGGATTGCGACATCGTGATGATGCTGCGGCTGCAGACCGAACGTATGCAGGGCCGCTTCGTGCCGTCGGTTCGCGAATATTTCCATTTCTTCGGGCTCGACCGCGAAAAACTGGCCTATGCCAGGGACGATGCGCTGGTCATGCATCCCGGCCCGATGAACCGCGGCGTCGAGATCGATTCGGAACTGGCCGACGACCTTGATCGGTCGGTCATCCGCGAGCAGGTGGAAATGGGCGTCGCGGTGCGCATGGCCTGCATTGACCTGCTGACCCGCGACCTGGTCGAGAGCGCATCATGAGCAAGTACCGCACCGCCTATATCAACGCCCGGCTGATCGATCCGGCCAGCGGACTGGACGCCCCTGGCGGGCTGCTGGCCGAAGACGGCAGGATCGCCGATGTCGGCGCGGGGCTGTTCGCCGATGGCGTGCCGGAAGGCACGGAAACCATTGATTGCAAGGGTAAGGTATTGGCCCCGGGCCTGGTGGACATGCGCGTGCAGTTGCGCGATCCGGGCCACGAACATATGGAAGACATCGGTTCGGCCGGGCTGGCGGCGGCCGCCGGCGGGGTGACCACCATGGTCTGCCTGCCCAACACCGACCCGGTGATCGACAACGTCGCCGTGCTGGAATTCGTGGCGCGCCGGGCGCGCGAGGTCAAGCTGGCCAAGATCCATTGCTACGCGGCGGCAACGCGCGGCATGCAGGGCAACGAA
>JAOUMF010000179.1 GCA_029881615.1 Alphaproteobacteria bacterium
CGCGCGCACGGCGTCCAGTCCCAGCAGCGCCCCGGTCGGGGCGATGATGCGGGCGCCATGCCGGCGCGCCAGGTCTTCATATTCCGGATGTTCCAGCAACTGGCCGATGCTGAGCGGTATGAAGATGCGGCCCGCCTTCAGCGCGGGCTCGGCAATCTCGGTGAAGATTGCTGCCGGGGCGCATTCCACGACGATGTCGGCATGTTCCGCAAGCTCGCCCGCGGCCATTACAGGAACGGGATTGCGGAAATTCTGCATGCGGAAAGCGGCGGCCTCGCGGTCGCGGGCCGATATGGCGGCCAGGTGCAACCCTTCGATTCCTTCGTCCAGCTTGCGCGCGACGGCCATGCCGATCGCCCCGAACCCGCCAATGGCGACTGAAAGTGATTTTGTCATGGTCTGAAAGTTTCTTTCGACTGTGTCGGTGGTATACCACGGTTGGCAAGCGGCCTCCGTATAGGCTATAGCAATGTTGCAGATCAAGATCGACTGCAACGTCACAGATTATGGCGGCGGGCTGGAGTCCGGTTCGCTGTCTGGCCTATCAGGAACGGTGTTCGCCGAACCCGACAAACCAAATCTCCGGGAGAATCAATATGTTACGTAAGTCTTTAATCGGAATTGCCGCGCTGACCGCGCTGGCGGTCACCGCGGCCGCCCCCGCGCAGGCGGCGATTTCATGCGGCACGGCCAAACTGATCGTGCCCTGGGGCGCGGGTGGCGGTACCGACGTCATCTTCCGCATCCTGGTCGAATCGGCCAATAAACATGGTGCTAACCCGCAGATCCAGGTGGTCAATATGGGTGGCCAGGGCGGAAACAAGGGCGCCAAGGAAGCCGTGAAGGCCAAACCCGACGGCTGCACCCTGTTCGCGATCCATCAGAGCGCCATCAGCAGCTTCCTGACCGGCCGCGTGGACTTCACCTGGGACGCCTTCGAGCCGGTGGCCCTGATGACCCGCACGCCGACCATCTATGGCGCCAATGCCCAGGTCCCCTATAGCGACCTGAAAGGCCTGGTGGATTATGCCAAGGCGCATCCTGGCGAGGTTCTGGCCGGTGGCACGCTGGGTTCGACCAGCCATTTCGCCATGCTGCTTCTCGAAGATGCCGCTGGCGTCGAGTTCAAGCATATTTCCTATGACGGCACGCGCGAGCGCATGACCGCGCTGCTGGCCAACAATATCCAGATCGGCGAGATCAATCTGGCCTCGGCCAAGAAATATATCCAGACCAACGAATTGAAGGCACTGGGCATCACCACGCCGGAACGCAATGCGGAAATTCCGGATGTCATGACGGTCAAGGAACAGGGCTATGATCTGGTGATGGGCACCGACCGCGGCATCATGCTGCCGAAGGGTGCCTCGAAAGAGGTTATCGATCACTATATCGCCATCTTCACCAAGGTCGCCAACGACCCGGAAGTGCAGGCTGCGATGACGGCGAAGGGCAGCTCGATGCCGTTCATCGCCGGTGACGATTATCGCGCCTATTTCGAGAAGACCTTCGCCCACTGGAAGAAGATCGCTATCAAGATCGGCATGTATAAGGGCTGATCGCACGCAGATTGGCCGGCCCTGGTCCGTAACGGCCCGGGCCGGCCATATCGATTCAAGTCTAGATCAAGGAGAGAGATGGTGAGCGCCATCAATCGCGATACCGCCGTTGCGGTATTTTTGCTGCTGTTTTGCGGTGTATTCTATGCCGCCAGCTTTCAGATAGAGCAGACCAGTTACGGAACCATCGGGGCGGATGTATGGCCCCGCCTTGTGCTCGGCGTGCTGTTCGTGTTGTCGACGGTTTATCTGTTTCAGTCGGTGCGCATGGGCCCGGATGAAGCGGTAAAGCAGAAGGGTTTTCTGGTCCGCTACCGCAACGCCATCCTGTGTTACGGGCTGTTCCTCGTATTTCTCCTGACGCTGGATTTCCTCGGCATGCTGTTGGGGGGTGTCCTCTTCGTGTTCATGGCACTTAGCGTTCTGGGCGAGCGTACGCCGCGACAGCTGGCGATTCATGCCGGCGTCGCCGTCGTTTCGGTTGGCGCGATGTGGTCCATCTTTACATTTGCCTTGCGGGTCATTCTGCCCGAAGGCGAAGTCCTCTCAATCTGGTAGGCGACAGCAATGCTCATCGAAAATATCATTGGGGCTTTTGGCGAAGTCGTTCAGGTAAAGATTATGCTGTTGATGGCACTGGGCGTGCTGTCCGGCCTGGTCGCGGGCGCCATTCCAGGGTTCACCATCACCATGGCGGTCGTACTCACCCTGCCATTCACTTTCGGGCTGTCGACCATCGAGGGGCTGGCGACGATGATCGGCGTGTTCGTCGGCGGTCTTTCCGGCGGTTTGATGTCCGGTATCCTGACCGGCATTCCCGGCACGCCTTCGTCCGTCGCCACGACCTTCGACGGCTTTCCCATGGCGCGCAAGGGGCGTCCCGGGCTGGCGCTGGGGATTGGCGTCTGGTCGTCCTTCATGGGCGGTATTTTCAGCGCCATTCTGTTGATGACGCTGGCCCCGCAACTCGCCCGGATCGGGCTTGAGTTCGGGCCATGGGACTATTTCTCGCTGGTCCTGTTCGCGTTGACCATCACTGCCAGCCTGGCCGGCGAGAACCTCACCAAGGGGCTTATCGCGGGCGCGTTGGGCCTGCTGGTCGCCACGATCGGCGAGGACGATATCAATGGCGTGGCGCGTTTCAATTTTGGTACCGATGCCCTGAAGCAGGGCTTTGCCTTCCTGCCGGTGCTCGTCGGGCTATTCGCCTTCAGCCAGTTGATGAGCGACGTGCAGGATAGCGCGACGGCCCGCAAGCCGCTGATGGAAAAGGGCGCCAAGGCGGTTCGGGTGGAACATCTGGCGGCGATCAAGGCTCTCGCGGGCGATTGGGTCAACCTGATTCGGTCTTCGCTGATCGGCGTGTTTACCGGCATTCTGCCGGCGGCCGGCGGTTCGATTTCCAATATCCTGGCCTATGATCAGGCCAAGAAGGCGTCGAAGCGGCCGCAGGAATATGGCACCGGTTGCCCCGGCGGCATTATCGCCTCGGAATCGGCGAATAACGCGACGGCCGGCGGTGCGCTGATCACCATGATGGCGCTCGGCATTCCGGGCGATGTGGTTACCGCCGTCATGCTGGGCGCGCTGTTGATTCATGACGTGGTTCCCAGCCCGTCCTTCATCGGCGAACAGCCGGTGCTGGCCTACAGCATCTTCCTGGCCTTCTTCCTGTCCAACTTCCTGATGCTGGGCACCCAGGCGATCGCGCTACGGGCCTTCCTGTTGGTCACGCGCATCCCGATGTACATGCTCGCCGGCGTGATCCTGGCTTATTGCGCCATCGGCGTGTTCGCGCTGCATAACGTGACCTTCGATATCTGGACGCTGTTCTGGTTCGGCATGATTGGCTACGTCATGCGGCAACTGGGCTTCCCGCTCGCCCCGATGATTCTGGGCGTGGTGCTGGGCGGTATCGCGGAGGTCAACCTTTCGCGCGCGGTCGCCATCAGCGGTGACCTTACGCTGTTCGTGACCCGGCCCTGGTCGCTGTTCTTCCTGATCATCGCGATATTTTCGATCGTGTTTCCCTGGTATCAGAAGCATCGCGGCCGCAAGCAATGGACGCTTGGCTTTCTGCCTGCCCTGTGCCTGGCATTGGCGCCGCCTTTGTTCATGATGGGTGGTGTAACGCGGCCGATTGTTGGCGGGTTGCTGGTCGCAGTCGGGGCATGGCTGCTGGTCAGCCGCCACCGGCAGGGCTGGAAGCTTACCGCGCCCGTGGAACACGCGGCCCGTCTGGAAGAAACCTGAGGTGACGTTACACCCGCTGGCGCGCCTATTTCCGCGCCAGCGGGTGTTTCTCGCCGACCAGGCGAACCAGGCGCTCGTTCAGGACGTGGGTGTAGATCTGGGTGGTCGATATGTCGGCATGGCCCAGCATCTGCTGTACCGCGCGCAAATCGGCGCCGTGGGCCAGCAGATGACTGGCGAAGGCATGGCGCAGCACGTGCGGGCTGACCTTCGACGGCGATATTCCCGACAGCACCGCCAGTTCCTTCAGCATCTGGCCGAAACGCTGGCGCGTCAGATGGCCTTCCTTGCCGTTTGACGGGAACAGCCATTTCGAGTCCGCGCCCTTGGCCAGGAATTTATCTCGTACCGCTTTCCAGGCGGCGATGGCGTCGCGCGCCTTGCCTGTCAGCGGCACCAGTCTTTCCTTTGCTCCCTTGCCGCGCACCACGATAAAGTCCTGGTCGCGCGCCACGGCGGAAAGCGGCAGTTGCACCAGTTCCGAAACCCGCATGCCCGTGGCGTAAAGCATTTCCAGCAGTGCCGTCATGCGCAGGCCGGCCGGCGTTTCGTCGGAATGCGTAACTTCCAGCATGAGGGAAACTTCATCCTCGCTGAGGATTTTCGGCAGGGTGCGGCCCTGGCGTGGGCTGTCGATGGTCGCGGTCGGGTCGTCCGCGCGCCGGCCTTCGGTGTAAAGGAATTTGTGGAACTGGCGAATCGCCGACAGCCGCCGCGCCGCCGTGCTGGCCGCCATGCCGGCCGTCGACATCGCCATCAGCCAGCTACGGATATCTTCGGCGGTCGCGTTGCGCGCGTCGCGGCCATTCCGCGCCAGATGCCCCAGATAACCGTCAAGATCGCGCCGGTAGGACTCCAGCGTATTGGTCGCCGCGCCCCGTTCCGCCGACAGCATTTCAAGGAAGTTCTCACTGTCGAATGCGGGGCTTGGCATGCCTATAGACCGGCGGCCAGCGCCGCTTCGATCGCCAGTCGCCGGCCTTCGTTTTCCAGCCCCACCTTGCGCAGCCCAACGACGATTTCCGACAGCAAGGTCGGACCGTCCTCGGCAAGACCGCCGTTGCCCAGCACCAGTATCGCCAGAAGTATCGTCTCGCCGCGCCGACCGGCCTGGGCGGCCTTGCGGAAGGCGCGCATATAGGCGGGGTCGGGCGCCAGCACGCCGGCACGGACACTGCCCTGCAAGAGGACTGCCCAGCGATTGTCCGGGACTCGTTCGCCCATGGCCTCGAACAGGCTATAAGCGAATCCCGCATGCATGCCTGCCTCGGCCGCGTTCTCTTCCATTGCGGCCGCCAGCCACCGCTCGTGTCCCGGGCCGGTGGCGGAACCTTCCGCCAGCGCGGTTAGCGGCCACAGCAGCGCCGCGGCGCGTTTTTCCTCCGGCTCCTTGGCGAAATGTTGCGCGGTTGTCGCCCAGGCAAGCGCCTGTTCGGGCTGGTCGAGCAGGAACAGGGCGCGCGCCGCTTCGGGCGCGAACCAGGCCAGTTCGGCGCCCGGCTGCAATGCTTCCAGTTCAGCCCTGTATACGGCGACGCCGAGGCGGAAAATCCCGTCGGCCGCCGCGAGTGACCAGGCTTTCTGGATCGCCCCGGCTCGCGCCACCGGCAGTTTCCGTAGTTTCATTGCCTGATAGAGCAGGGCCCTGTTGCGGGGGCTATGTTC
>JAOUMF010000180.1 GCA_029881615.1 Alphaproteobacteria bacterium
CCGGTCACCCAAGCGCCGCGAATGGTCGGCGCGCAATATCGACGAATCCACGCGGGCGATCCTTGATGAGGACGCCCGCTATTTTTTGCACCAGTCGGTGTCGACCCCCTGCCTTAACGCCATTGCCCACGCCGAGGGCATCTGGATCGAGGATGTCCAGGGCCGGCGCTACATGGATTTCCACGGCAACAATGTCCATCATATCGGCTATGGCCATCCCCGGCTGAAGGCGGCCATCACGGCGCAGATGGACGCCCTGCCCTTCGCGCCACGGCGGTTCGCCTGTGAACCCGCGACAGCCCTGGCCCGCAAGCTGGCGGATATCGCGCCGGGTTCGCTGAGCAAGGTTCTGTTCGCGACCGGTGGCTCGGACGCGGTGGAGATCGCCCTGAAGGTCGCGCGCGCGGCAACCGGGCGTTTCAAGACCATATCCTTCTGGGATTCGTTCCATGGCGCCGGATTCGGGGCTGCCAGCATCGGCGGCGAGCAGATGTTCCGGTCCGGCCCGATCGGCCCGCTGTTGCCGGGGGCCGAGCATGTACCGCCCTTTGACTGCTACCGCAATCCCTTCGGTTATTCCCATACCGGGCGCGAACCGCACGGCGATGCGTGTGGTAGACTCTGCGCTAATATGGTGCGCTACATCCTTGAACGCGAAGGCGATATCGCGGCCGTCGTTGCCGAACCGAACCGCGCCGTGCCCTATATTCCGCCGCCCGGTTTCTGGGCCGAAATACGCCAGGCCTGCGACGATCACGGGGCCCTGTTGATCTTTGACGAAATCCCCACCGGGCTGGGCAAGACCGGCCGTATGTTCGCCTGTGAGCATGATGGCGTGGTTCCCGATATCCTGGTGCTCGGCAAGGCGCTGGGCGGTGGCATTCTACCGATTGCCGCAACCCTGTGCAGACCGGAACTGGATGTCGCCGGCGATTGGGCCTTTGGCCACTATACCCACGAGAAAAATCCGGTAACCGCCCGCGCGGCGCTGACCACGATAGAGATTATCGAGGATGAGGGGCTGGTGGAAAACGCCGCGACCATGGGCGCTCACGCAATGGACCGCCTGTTCGAACTGATGGACCGTCACCCGGCAATCGGCGACGTGCGTGGCCGGGGATTGCTGATGGGCGTGGAACTGGTCGTTGACCGCGATAGCCGCGAACCCGATGTGGCGTTGGCCGAGGATGTTCTCTATCGCGCCCTCGATCAGGGGCTCAGCTTCAAGATCACCATGGGTAACGTGCTGACTCTGACGCCGCCGCTGACCATATCGCGCGATGAGATGGATGCAGCGATTGATATTCTAGACTCTTGCCTCGCCGGGGCCGGCGGCTGACTTTGCGGGCCTGACCTTACCTTGGCGGCGGATGCACGGTGGTCGCCTGCAATCCTTTCTCTCCCTGGGTGGCGGCGAAACGAACCTGGCCTCCCTCCTCCAGTTCATCGAACTTTCCATCGACGACGCTGTTGCGGTGGAAGTAGATCTCGCCGGTGTCTGGTGTATCGATAAAGCCGTGATCCTGAAACAACCGCACGACAATGCCTTGCGGCGGTGCTTCGTGGAGCTTTACCTGTCCGCGGGCTTCGCGGGTGTGGTCTTCAAGTTGCCGGATCATGGCGTTGAAGGCGTCGCGTAACGCAACATAGACATCTTCATGGGAATGGTGGTGGCGCTTGAGGGTATTGACCACCAACTCAGCGCCGGGAATCGTGACATCGATGGTTATGACATAGAGTTTTCCCTTGCGGGAATGCCGGTGTGGCGCTTCGACCACGACCCGGCATGACGTAATACGATCATGATATTGTTCGAGTTTTTCTGCTTTTTCGCTAATTCTGGCTTCAAGAGCCGGTGAGCTATCCATGCCCCGAAAGGCAATCTGTACCGGTGTTTGCATGGTTTACCCTCCAGAAGCTGTTTAATTATTATTGGGTGGAATCATTGTCCCGCCAGGGGGGGCGCGTAGTCGTTGATCTAGCGCAATTGAGAAAGGTACCGCGGCGTATATAAGATTCTAGTGGACGCCGGGCACGGTGGCGTGGACTATTGATGTAGCGATAGCTTCAATTAAAGGGGGAGACATGAGCAATCCCGCCAATATTCTGATCCTGGGTGTGGGATCCGGCGATGACCGCGTGGCCGCACTGGAGGCAGCAAGCTATCGATGTACCATAGAACCAGCCGGAAGCGATGTAATCGCCGCCATTGAACGGCACAGACCGGGCGTTGTGCTGGTCAGCGTTGCGGGCTTGGGGGGCCTGGACGCGATCACGGAAATAAAGGGCAATGCGGAGGCACGACGGGTGACTGTCGCCGCGATCGATATTGGCGACGCCCATGATGTCCTTCGGGCTTGCCGGGAGGCCGGCGCCGATGACGTATTTGAGGACGATACAGAAGATCACGTGCTGGTGGCGCGAATGCGGGCGCTGGCCCGGTTGGGCGGAATGGAGGCCGAGCTGGTACGGCGGGCAGCGACGGCTGGCGAGTTCGGGGTTACGGTTGGCACTGATATTCCCCGGGATCACGATGACGGTAGCGGAAAGTTGCTGGTTGTCGGTGCCGCGGAAGGTGAACTGGAAGCGCTCTGTCCATTATTGCCCAGGTCCGGGATCACCTTTGTAACGGAACCCGACCCCTACAGGGCACGTTCGCGGATAGAAGGCAGCGAGAACGAATCCTTCGATGGTGCGCTGGTCTATGTGCGAAACGAGGAAATGAGGGAGAAATGCGATTATTTCTGCCGCGCGGTTCGCAACGACCGGCGGCTCTTCGATCTGCCCCTGTTTCTGGTAACCGAACATGGCGCCTTCCCGCATCATGCCGCCGCCTATGACGAAGGCGCGAATGTAGTGGCCGAGGCGCCGGTGGACTGCGACTTTGTCGATAATCATTTACATATGCTCTTGCGCGGTCGCGAGCGGCGATACGCGATCGGGCGCCGAATTGCGGCGACCGTGGATGAGAAGACAATGGACATTCTTGGCAATGTCTATTCGAGCGAATTCACTCGCGCCCATCTTGACCGGCTGGCCCGGGAAAAAGCGGAACGCGGCACATTTTCCAGTGCGATCCTGTTCTTTGTGCCGACCATCGGCGAGGTTGCCGCGCTCTACGGCCTGGAAGAGGCAGCTCTGCTGAGGCAACAGCTGGCTAGTTGGCTGGCGGCGCTGGTCCGTGTGGAAGATACGATAGGCCGCACTGGCGCTGACGAGTTCCTGGCCCTGTTGCCGGAAACCGGCATGTCCGAAGCAGACCTGGTACGTAAGCGCGTTGTCGGCGTCTTGCACCAGTCGGAATTTCGCCTCACCGATAACGTGCCCGTTGGGATCGAGGTCTATGTGCAATCGGGTATCGCCGAACTGCGGGCCGGCGACAGTCTGGAAGATACGATATCGCGTGCCAGCGACCTGCTGGAATAACGCCATTGTCTCGCCTCTGGTAAACGGAAATTGATTGGCCACCGTTCGATCCGGTGGTGGCGATGTGTTATTGAGGTGACATGATAATTGATGTTTTTTCAGATCCGATCTGTCCCTGGTGTTTCATCGGCAAACGCAGGATGGAAAAGGCGATTGAACTGAACGGGCTGATTGGCAAGGTTACGGTTCGTTGGCGCGCCTTTCAGCTCAATCCGGGCATGCCGCCCGGCGGCATGGGGCGCGCCGAATATCTGGCGCTTAAGTTTGGCGGCGGAGAGCGGGCGGCGCAAATCTATGACTCGATCCGTGACACCGGCGATACCGTCGGCATTCCCTTCAAGTTCGAGCTCATCAAGAGAACCCCTAATACCATCAAGGCGCATCGGTTGATCCGATATGCGGCGCGTTCCGGACTCGATGGCGCGGTCGTTGAGACGCTTTTCCAGCGGTATTTCCTTGAAGGTCAGGATATCGGCGATGACGATGTGCTGTGCGATATTGCCGTTGCCTGTGGACTTGATGGCGACAATATCCGTGCCTGGCTGGCGAGCGGCGAGGATGAAGACGAAATTCGCGGAGAGCATGACTATGCGGTGTCGCTGAATATTGACGGGGTCCCCTGCTTTATCATCGAAAATCGATATGCCGTTGTCGGCGCGCAGGAAGCGGAGGCCTTCGGTCCCGTCTTCGATCTGGTGCGCGAGGAAGAACGTCAGGCCGTGGGGCCCTGATTCAGGCGTCGGCCAGTTCCGCCAATTCTTCCATCAATTGGCGCACGCCGCGCACGCGCTGGCGGGCGTTGTCCCAGGGGCGCATGAAAACCAGCTTCTGATCTGGCCGCAGCTTGACGGTTCCCGCCTGTTTCTGGATATAGGCCACCAGGCGTTCGGGATTGGCGAAGCGATTTTCGTGCAGCGTCAGTACCGCGCCCTTCGGCCCGGCATCGACTTTTTCCACGCCAGCGCGGCGGCAAAGCTGTTTGATCCCGATAACCTGTAGCAGGTTTTCCACCGCATCGGGGATGGTGCCGAAGCGATCGATCAATTCCGCCGCAAATGATTCGATTTCCGGCGCTTCCACCAGATATGCCAGACGGCGATATAATCCGAGCCGCACTGGCAGGTCGGATACGTAGTCGTCCGGGATAAGAATCGGCATGCCCAGCGATATCTGTGGTGTCCAGCTTTCGACCGGAATTTCGGTCTGTTCCGCGCTGGCCGCGGCGACCGCTTCCTGTAGCAGATGCTGATACAGTTCCACGCCGATGTCGCGTATATGGCCTGACTGTTCATCGCCCAGAAGATTTCCGGCGCCGCGAATGTCAAGGTCGTGGCTGGCCAGGGTAAAGCCCGCCCCCAACGTATCCAGGGTCTGCATGACTTCCAGCCGTTTCCGGGCGGCCGGCGTCAGTTCCTGTCCCGGCGGCAGGGTCAAATAGGCATAAGCCCTGGTTTTGGACCGGCCGATGCGGCCGCGGATCTGGTAAAGCTGTGACAGGCCGAAACGGTCGGCACGATGGACGATCATGGTATTGGCCTCGGGAATATCGAGGCCGGATTCGATGATATTGGTGCTCAGCAATATATCGAACCGTCCTTCCAGGAAGCCCGACATGACTTCTTCCAGATCGCCCGCGCTCATGCGGCCGTGGGCCATTGCGATTTTTGCCTCGGGCACCAGGGTTTTCAGCCGGTCATGGACGCGCGCCAGATCGGAAATCCGCGGACAGACATAAAATGTCCGCCCTCCCCTGAACTGTTCGCGCAGAATGGCCTCGCGGATGATGACCGGATCGTAGGGCAGCACAAAGGTGCGGACGGCCAACCGGTCGACCGGCGGCGTGGCGATGATGCTCATCTCACGCACTCCGGCCAGAGCCATCTGCATCGTGCGCGGTATCGGCGTCGCCGTTAGCGTCAGGACATGAACTTCCGAACGGACCTGTTTGAGCCTCTCCTTCTGGGCCACCCCGAAATGCTGTTCCTCGTCGATGATCAGCAGACCCAGATTGGCTATTTCAACATTTTTGGCCAACAGC
>JAOUMF010000181.1 GCA_029881615.1 Alphaproteobacteria bacterium
GACCCGGCGGGCCATAACATGGCAAACTTGCTGGTGGGTTCCGAGGGCACGCTGGCCTTTTTCCACGAAATCGAGCTCGATCTGCAGCCGATCCCTCAACACAAGGTTCTGGGCATCTGCCATTTCCCGACCTTCCGCGCGGCCATGGAATCCACCCGGCATATCGTCAATCTGAATCCGGCGGCAGTGGAACTGGTCGACCGCACAATGATCGATTTGTCCCGCGAAATCCCGATGTTCCGCGCCACCGTTGACAGTTTCGTGCGCGGAACGCCGGACTCGCTGCTGCTGGTCGAATTCGCCGGCGACGACCTTGAAACGCAGAAGCGCAGCCTCGCCGGGCTGGTCGAACTGATGGGCGATCTGGGTTATCCGGACGCCGTCGTGGAAGCCACCGACCCCGCCTTCCAGCGCGACGTCTGGGAGGTCCGCAAGGCCGGGCTGAACATCATGATGTCGATGAAGGGCGAGGGCAAACCGGTTTCCTTCATCGAGGACTGCGCCGTGCCGCTGGAACATCTCGCGGACTATACCGAGCGGCTGAACGGTGTCTTCGAAAAGCATGGCACCAGCGGCACCTGGTATGCCCATGCGTCGGTCGGCACGCTGCATGTCCGCCCCGTGTTGAATATGAAAGAGGGTACGGACGTACGCAAGATGCGCGAGATCGCCGAGGAAGCCTTCGCCATGGTGCGCGAGTACAAGGGCTCGTTCTCGGGCGAGCATGGCGACGGGCTGGTCCGTTCGGAACATCTGGAAACCATGTACGGGTCGAAAATCGCCCGCGCCTTCGAGGCGGTGAAAGACGAATTCGACCCCGGCGCCCTGTTCAATCCCGGCAAGATCGTGCGCCCTTCGAAGATGGACGACCGCTCGCTATTCCGCTATCCGCCGGATTACACACCGCAGCCCGTGAAAACCGTGCTGGACTGGTCGGAATGGGGCGGGTTCCCGGCGGCGATCGAGATGTGCAACAACAACGGCACCTGCCGCAAGGCCAGTCCCGGCGTGATGTGCCCATCTTACCGCGCCACGGGCGACGAGATCCATGTCACCCGCGGCCGCGCCAACGCGCTGCGCCTGGCGATTACCGGACAGTTGGGGCCCGACGCGCTGACCTCGCCGGAGATGAAGGCGGCGATGGATTTATGCGTCGGCTGCAAGGGCTGCAAACGCGAATGTCCGACCGGCGTCGACATGGCGCGCATGAAATATGAATTCCTGGCCCAATGGCGCCGCAAACACCGGCTGACCCTGCGCGACCGCCTGGTCGCCTTCATGCCGCATTACGCGCCCTGGGCGGCGCGGATCGGTCCGCTGTTGAACCTGCGCAACCGCGTCGGTCTGCTGGCGGTACTGGGCGAATGGATTACCGGTTTCAGTGCCCGCCGGCCTTTGCCCGAATGGCGCCGCGATTGGTTCCGCCACGACCCGCCGGCCGCCGGGCCCGAAGATGGGCGCGAGGTCGTGCTGTTCGTCGACAGCTTCAACACCTGGTTCGAGCCTGAAAACGCCCGCGCCGCCATGAAGGTTCTGGTCGCCGCCGGCTATCGCATCCATATCGCCCGCGCGCCCGAGGGCGGCCGGCCGCTCTGCTGTGGCCGAACCATGCTGGCCGCCGGACTGATCGACAAGGCCCGCGCCGAAGCGAGCCGCATGATCGAGGCATTGCGCCCCTGGGTCGACAAAGGCGTGCCGATTGTGGGGCTGGAGCCCTCATGCCTGTTCTCGCTTCGCGACGAGTTCAAGGCGATGCTACCCGGCAAGGACAGCGATAGGCTGGCCAGCCTGGCCATGCTGTTCGAGGAATTCATCGCCCGCGAGATGGACGCCGGGCGCTTCAAATTGAACCTGAAACCCACCGCCAGCGGCAAGGCACTGCTGCATGGCCACTGCCACCAGAAAGCCGTCGCCGCGATGGGCCCGGTACAAAAGACACTTTCACTGGTACCTGGTCTCAGCATAGAAACCATAGAGTCCACCTGCTGCGGCATGGCCGGCGCCTTCGGTTACGAGGCCGAACATTTTGACCTTTCGATGAAAATTGGCGAAACTGATCTGCTTCCGGTCGTGCGCGCGGCGGAAAATGACGCTATTATCGTTGCGGATGGCGCCAGTTGCAGGCACCAGATAAGGGACGGCGCCATGCGACAGGCCATTCACGTCGCGAGGGTTCTGGCCGATTCACTAGGGGACGAACATGACTGACGACGGCTGGCAGGCTGAAATATCCGAAACGGAGGAAGCAGGCGCACGCCGTTCGCGCCGGCCGCTGCATGAGGAAGCCGCCGAGAGATTGCGCGACATGATCCTGGAGGGCAACCTGGCCCCGGGCGAACGCATCACCGAACAGTCCCTGTGCGACCGCATGGGCTTTTCCCGCACGCCACTGCGCGAAGCCATCAAGACCCTGACCTCGGAAGGCCTGATCCTGCTGCAGCCGAATCGCGGCGCGACGGTTGCGTTGTTAAGCCTGGACGATATCGAGGATACCTTCCGCGTTATAGGCGCCCTGGAAGCCCTGGCCGGGGAAATGGCCTGTTCCAATGTACGTGACGACGATATCGCCGAAATTCGCGTACTGCATTATCAGATGGCGCTGCACAGAACCCGTGGCGAGAGGCTGGAATATTTCAAACTGAACCAGCGCATCCACGAAAAAATCGTCGAACTGTCGGGCAACGCCGTGCTGCTGGAAACACACAAGCGTCTGGGCGGCCGGATCCGGCGGCACCGTTTCGCCGCCAATGTATCGGCGGAACGCTGGGATCAGGCGATCCGAGAACATGAGGAAATGCTGGACGCGCTGGCGGCGCGCGACGGCAAGAAACTGTCGGAAATCCTGCGCCGGCATCTCGATAACAAGCGCACGGCGGCGGAAAACGCAACCGCGACGGAACGGCAAAGTTCGGCGAATTAACCAAATACCAACCCGAATCAGGCTGAATAGGCCGATGCTTATCGTTACTGTTCCAGGAAATCAGCCATGATTCGGTTCCGCCGTAACTATTCTACTTTACCAGTAGCCATCTTTCTGTCCGCCACCCTGGCTCTCGCGGCCTGCGGCGGCGGGGGCAACCCAAGACAGGCGGCAAGCGGCGCCCCGACGGGGCAGGCCAAGGCGCCCCCCGCGGACATTCCCTACAAGCTGGGCAAGCCTTATACGGTTGCGGGCGTACGCTATGTGCCGCGCGATGATCGATCCTACGACCGCACCGGCATGGCGTCATGGTACGGCAAGGACTTCCACGGCAAACCCGCCGCCACCGGCCGCCCCTACAACATGTATGAAATGACCGCGGCCCATACGACATTGCCCACAGGCACCCAGGTCAGGGTCACCAATCTGGAAAACGGCCGGTCCGTCATCGTGGTCATCGCCGATCGCGGCCCGTTCAGCAAAAAGCGCATCATCGACCTGTCATACGCGGCGGCGAATCATCTGGGATTCGTCAATCAGGGCACGGCGAAAGTGCGGGTTACCTATCTAAGGCCCGCACGCCAGGGCTGACGGGGCGCCGGGGTTACTTCAACGCCGCGCGGATTGCCGCAATCTGGCCTTCCACTGAAACCGCGCATTCGGCCGCGACCTCGAGGTCGCGGTCTTCGTAGACGTCGGCGCTGTCGTTTTCGGCGGCCCAACTGTCCACGACATGATCGCGTTCCTGGATCAGCGCCCGGATTTGCGGGCGGAACAGGATAAGAATGCTGGTGACCCAGATATTGACCGCCCAGGACGGCCGCACATGGTCGATCTGGAAATAATCCAGCATCCGGATCACATCACCGGCCTTGTACCAGACCTCGCCCGTCACCCAGCGGTTGGTGGTGAACAGCTTGATCGGCTCGCCCTGTTTGTCGCAGGAAATGGCGACCAGATGGCTCAACGCATCATTCTCGCCCTCGGGCGCCTGATAGTTCGGCACGGGCGCCGGCGCGATATCGGACGGCATGCCCTTCGGCCGCAGGAATGTGTGGAAATGGCCGTGTTCGCCGGGGCGTTCGTCCTTGGGATGGGCGTGGTAGTAATATTGCGAGTTGCTGCGCGGGTCGAATACATCGCCGTCGGGATAATGATTCCATTCATAGAAAGTCGTGCTCTCGCGCAGCAACTCACCCACGACATTGTCGCTGGTGTTATTCAATACCCGTTTCGTTTCCAGCACCCTCTCCCCGGCCTCGAGCATCGCCTTCAGCTCATCGCGGGGAAGTTCGCCGAAATCGATCGGCCCCAAATCCGTCATGCCAAAATATCCATCCTGTATTTCCGGTCTTTAATATCAAGGCGCGACCTTGTCCGCCAGCCCGCATTTCCAGACCGGCCGATTTTCAGGAAACGCCAACGATTTACCATAGCATTCCATGCTCGAACGCTCCATACCGCACGTAATGGGTATATGCACCCATACTCCCGCACGCGCCATTTGGCCTGTTCGACATGTGGTGTTATGGTCGCCCCCGTCATGATGAAATATTGTCAGATCGTAGCAGGAATCATGCTTCTGACGGCGGGGTTCACGTCCTCTCCCGCCGCCGACCCGCTGATATTGCGCGGCGAGGTCCAGCGCGGCGACACCATCGTCCATCCGTTCGAACATGAAGAGCACAGGCTGGAATTCCGGCTGGTACCGGCCGGGCATGGCTGGTCGATCTGGGTTGACGACCCGATGAACCGCGAACGCAACCTGGTGGTGGTCGCCGCGCCACCCTATAGCGGAATCGACCCGGCCGTCATCGAAGGCTGGCATTTCCGTAACGCCGGCAATACCGGCCCCAACAAACGCGGCAAGAATCATGTCGATGCGCCCGGCAACGTCCGAAAATTTGCCTTTGTGCTGGATGGCCCCGGTTATCAGGCCGCGCGGGAAGCGCTGGAAATACTGATGTCGCCCGACGGGCGGAGCAAGACCGAACTCCAGCATGCCGAAGAACGCCTCGCGGCCATTCCCAAGGCCACCGGGACCCTGGAAATTGAAGCGATGGAACTGGGAAACCTGATCGAGGGCCAACAGGCCTGGATAGACCGCATGGCCTTCCACATCCAGATCGACATGCCCTGACAAGAACCGGCGGCATATGAACACCGGCCCCGCCGGTAACCATCCCCGTTAATCCCCCGTCAACCCCAATTTGCGATGATACCCCCGACTGCAAGCAGTAGGGGAGCAGGCGATGGCGCGATTGAAAGACATGCTGGAACCGGGGGAGCGGATTCTTGCCCGCGATCCGCTACGGTGGCCCTTTTGGGTCGCAATGGCGTTCATGCTGCTGCCAGTGATCCTGCTGGTCGGTATGGCATTGCAGGACGAGGAGCGAAGCCTCGCAGAATGGATCGATCATCACGGGATTACTGTCGGCCTCCAATTGGCTTTTGCTTGTATACCTCCGATATTGACCCGCTGGCACCTTCTGGTGACAGATCGCCGTGTAATCACTCGAACAGGC
>JAOUMF010000182.1 GCA_029881615.1 Alphaproteobacteria bacterium
GCGATCGACCGGGTGCGCGGCGCCGGTAGAGAGCATGCGGATTTTCATGCCTTTTTTCAGGACACCCTCGCGCACGCGCACAAGCGCTACCACGCCCAGATAGGCGTCATACCAGCTATCCACCAACAGCGCCTGCAGCTTGGTGTTACGTTCGCCTTTCGGCGCCGGCAGGCGTTTGACCAAAGCCTCAAGCACGTCATCGATGCCGATACCGGTTTTCGCCGAAATCTCGACCGCGTCCGACGCATCCAGGCCAATTACGTCCTCGATCTGCTTTTTGATTCGTTCGGGTTCCGCCGCGGGCAGATCGATTTTATTAAGTACCGGTATGATCTCGTGGTCGCTGTCCAGCGCCAGATAGACGTTGGCCAGAGTCTGGGCCTCGACGCCCTGACTGGCATCGACGACCAGAAGCGATCCTTCGCAAGCGGCAAGCGAACGGCTGACCTCATAGGAAAAATCCACATGCCCCGGCGTATCCATCAGGTTCAGCGTATAGGTCTGGCCGTCTTTTGCCTTGTATAGCAGGCGGACAGTCTGGGCCTTGATGGTGATGCCTCGCTCGCGCTCGATATCCATCGAATCGAGTACCTGGCTTTTCATCTCGCGCGTATCCAGGCCGCCGCAGCGTTCTATCAGCCGGTCGGCGAGAGTCGATTTGCCGTGGTCAATATGTGCGATAATCGAGAAATTGCGAATATGGTTCAGGTCGGTCATGGGATCCGGCGGATCGGCTGTTCAAAGGTGGCAGGAACATAGGCGCGCAAGGCCTTTCGTGCAACGGGATAGAATGATCAGCGACAACGAAAGGCAAATTGAATCAAAAAACCAAAATGTTTAATTGAAAATAAGGGTCTCATTAAGATTTTCCCGATATCGTTAGCACGCGCGAAATCCGTCCGTGTGATTTGTCAGGCATATCCGGCGGGTATTATCAGGGGGGCGTTAACAGGGAAATGCGGACGTAGCATGGGCTGGAACGAAAATACCAATGCTGGGCGGGACGCCTTCCACAAGGGGGCGTACGAAAGGGCGGAGCGTTTCTTCGCCGCCGCGTTGGCGGATGCCCAGAAACTGGGCAAAACGGATCCGCGCCTGGCGCAGAGCCTGAACGACCTCGGGATGCTCTATCATTCTCTTGGCCGGTTGACAGAGGCCGAGCCGCTTTATCGCAAGGCGATTGCGATTGACGAAAAACGGGGCGACGAAGCGCGGACGGATGTTGCCATTACCCTTGAAAACCTTGCCGAGCTATACAAAACGCAGCAGCGGAACGGCGAAGCCGCCGCCATGTACCGCCGCGCGATTGCCATTATCGAGGTTCTTTATCACGCCGCTGAAAAGAAACTGGGCACGGCGCATCCCGACCTGGTTCCCTATTTGAAGTCACTGGCTTCTCTTGCCGAGGCCCAGGATAAGACGGAAGAAGCAGAAAAACTCTACCGCACGGCGCTGAAAATTCAGGAACATACGCTTGACAGTAACGACGTGGAGATTGCCGGCACGCTTGGTCAGCTTGCTTATGTGTTGACCATTCGCGGTAATTACGACGAGGCGGAGAAGCTGCATAAGCGTGCCCTGGATATCGAGGAAAAAGTTCTTAATCCCGATCACCCCGATGTTTCGTCGACCCTGATCGGGCTGGCGACGCTTTATCATCAGCAAGGTCGCGATACGAAGGCGGAAATGTTTGGCTGGCGCGCCCTGTCGGTTCTGGAATCCGCCTTTACGCAAAATCACAGGGAAACCTCGCCGGCGCTGAAAAATCTGGCTGCCCAGTTCGCGGCGCAGAAGCGCTATTCGGAATCGGAACCCCTGCTCAAGCGCATGCTGACCATTGGCGAACAGACCCTGGGCAAGGATCACCCTCATCTGGTATCCGAACTGGTCGACCTGGCGGGGCTTTACTGCGAGCAGAAGAGTTACGAGAAGGCCGAACCGTTTCTTCGGCGGGCGATAAAGATCGCCCTGCGCAGCTCCACCAAGACCGACCTGTCGGTTGTCAATATTCTTGAGCTATACGCCTGGCTACTCGACAAGCTGGGCCGTTCATCGGACGCAACCGAGTTTGCCGCCCGTGCCGCCGCTCTCCGCGCCAAGGTCGCTTGATTAAACTACCGCCGGGTTTCCGCCTCAGACGTGATGGCTGAACTGCGCGTGCTGCGCTTCCGCCATTAATTGCCGGAAGCCCTCGCCCGAGACATGAATCAAAGTCTGATGATCGCCGCTTTCGCAATAGACCTCGGGCTGTTTGTCCAGTTCCTCGTCCACCAGGGTTTCGATGTCGTAGGCCAGTCCGGTGGGGGGTACGGCGCCCAGCACGCAGTCCCGGAAGATTTCTCCGACCTCCAATTCCGAGGCGATGTTCAAGTTGCAGCCGAGTGTGCGCTCCAGCGTGCCGAGTTCCACCCGATGGGTGCTTGGCACGACGGCGAGAACATATCCGCCATCATGCTGAAGAACCACGGCCTTGGCTAGGCGATCGCCGGGTATATGGGCGGCCTTGGCGGTCTGGCAGCTGCTGGCGGTGCGCCGATGTTCGATGGTGTCGAAATCGACGTGGGAATCCAGCAGATACTCCTTGAATTTTCGTCCGAATGACATGGCATATCTCCCTATTCGCCGGCTCGGCGGCGGGGAGTAAATGAATCGGTCAAACACGATTGCTCATATCGTTGTTAAGGCTGTAATGCGCAACATCCGCGCCGACCGATTCACCGCATGGAGCCGGCAGCGATTACAGGAAACCTAAAATACCATATAATCGTCCGCCGCGCACCATTGTCGTTATGCCGGTCAGTGTTCGACCAGTTCCACGCGGCGGTTCAGCGCCCGCCCGGCATCGCCGCGGTTCGATGCGACCGGTGCCAGGAAGCCGACGCCCGCGGGCGTCAGGCGGCTGGCCTTGATGCCGTGACTTTCCGTAAGGGCCCCGACGACGGCTGCCGCCCGCTTTTTGGAAAGATCCATATTATAGGCAAGCTTGCCTTCGCTGTCGGTATGGCCAACAACCAGAATATTCAATTTTGGCCGGGCTTTCAGTAGCTTGGCAATTTCACCCAACGCCTCGTTCGACTCCGCCTTCAGCTTATCGCTGCCGCTATCGAAATAAATGCCATAGATAGCGATATGACCTTCGGCGTCCAGGCCCTTGCCAATGGCGTCGGCATCAACGGCAACCTTGTCGGTTTCCATCGCGGCTTCCTCGATAATATCGAGCTGGACCATGACCGTATTATGCTTCGGCCCGCCGATGGCATAGGCTTTCACGACATAGAGCGAGACATAAGCGGTGCCTTCCGGGCGGGTCAGCTTGGCGGCCAGAAAACGCTGGTCCTTATGATTTTCGCTCAAATCGCCATATTCGACGACGAGGTGGTTGAAGGCCCGGCCGCCGCAATCCTCGTTCTTGCATTTGAAAAGGGTTTCGAAGCCAGCGTCAGCCAAGGCCTTTTCGTAATTCTTGTAAACCTCCAGAGACGTCCGCTCCTTGTCGATCTGATAGCGGATTTGCGTTATCGCGCCTTCGACGGTCCGATGTTCACCCGGCTCTTTCCCATTGGGCTTGCCCAGCAGGAGCGTATATTCATTGAATTTTTCCTGACGATATCGAGTTATCTCCGCGCCCTCGTAGCGCGAGACCAGTGGATGGTCCTTGCCGCCCTTGACGTCCCCGGCATTGGCGACACCGATTGTCAGAAACAAGGCGGCCAAGCCTAGCCATGCTCCGTCGAATAAAGCTTTCCCCATAATTTCCTCCAGGCTCAAGATTTCATTCTGATAGGTGAATCTGACATGGAAGATACCGGTATACCCACCGGTTGATAATCACCCGTTCGGATGATATTGGCGTTTTATGGGGAATCCAGCGATTCCCGCAGCAATTCCAGCTCCAGCCATTCTTCCTCGGCGGCAGCATGGCTTTCGCGGGTTTCTGTCAATTCCGCGGCTGTTCGATCGAAGGCCGCCGGGTCGCGGGCATAGAGGCCGGGGTCGGCGAGATTACTTTCAAGCAAGGCGATCTGTTTCGCCAGATCGTCGATTTTTTTCGGCAACTGCTCCAATGCGCGCTGCTGATGGTAGCTCAATTTTCGCCGGTCCATGGCCGGTTTTTCCGCCGGTCTCGCCCCCGAACGGGATGAGCGCGCCTCGGATTTTGTCGCCGCCCCGCCCGACCGCTGACGCAGATAATCCGAATAACCGCCCGGATATTCCAACGCCGATCCGCCGCCTTCGACCGCGATCGTCGAAGTTACGACGCGGTCCAGGAAATCACGATCATGGCTGACCAGCAGGATCGTGCCTTCATAATCCGCCAGCAGTTCCTGCAACAGGTCCAGCGTATCCATGTCCAGATCGTTGGTCGGTTCGTCCAGCACCAGCAGGTTGGACGGCCGCGCCAGCGCGCGGGCCAGCAGCAACCGGTTGCGTTCGCCGCCTGAAAGGCTTTCAACCGGGCTGCGCGCCTGATTGTCGGCGAACAGGAAGTCGCGCATATAGGAAACTATGTGGCGAGGCCGGTCGCCAACCATAACCTGGTCTCCGCCACCCGGGCAAAGCATGCTCCAGGGGGTTTCACCAGGCGCAAGTGCCTCGCGCGTCTGGTCCAGATAGACCATCTCGATATTGGTTCCCATCCGCAGAACGCCGCTGTCCGGTGCCAGCTGACCGATCAGCATCCGTAGCAAGGTTGTCTTGCCGGCGCCGTTCGGGCCGATGATGCCAACCCGGTCACCACGCATGATGCGGGTGGAAAAACTGCCGATGATCGTTTTCCCGTCGTAAGCCTTGGTGATGTCCGTGGCTTCGATCACCAGCTTGCCGGTCGCGCCCGCCTCGGCGGCCTCCATCCGCACGCTGCCGCTGCGGGCCGCCTGGCTGGCGCGCGTGGCGCGCAGATCACGCAGGCGACGCATACGGCCCTGATTACGCTTGCGCCGGGCAGTTATGCCCTGATGCGACCAGACGGTCTCCTGGGCGATCAGCTTGTCCAGCTTGGCGGCCTCGACGGCTTCGCGCTCGAGGATTTCTTCCGACCATGTCTCGAAATTCGCGAAACCCTTGTCAGACCGCAGCAGGCGTCCCCGGTCCAGCCACAGGGTGCAATTGGTTACCTTCTCCAGGAAGGCGCGGTCATGGCTGATGACGACAAGCCCGAAGCGTCCGCCAGCCAAGCGTTCCTCCAGCCATTCGATCGCCGGCAGATCCAGATGGTTGGTCGGTTCGTCCAGCAACAGCACATCGGGCTCGCCGGCAAGTGCGCGGGCCAGCGCGGCGCGGCGGGTTTCGCCACCCGACAGACCGACCGTGCTTCTGGCGCCGTCCATCGACAGGCTTTCCAGCAGCGATTCAGCCAGATGGGTTGAATGTTCCTCGCCCATGGCCAGCCCGGCCGCGGCGTAATCCAGCACGGTGTCAAAGCCGGAAAGATCGGGTTCCTGCGG
>JAOUMF010000183.1 GCA_029881615.1 Alphaproteobacteria bacterium
GTGTGCCCCGACGATATTTCCAATGGGGGATTCCCCTTCGGCGCCGTGCGCGAAATACAGGTTGCCGGAGCGCCGGTGATCGCCCTGCGAGTGACCTATGTGGGCGAATTGGGCTGGGAACTCCATATGCCGGTCGAAAACGCACCGGACGTCTACGATCAATTGATGAAAGCCGGAGCGGAACATGGCATCGCCAACACCGGCTATCGCGCAATCGAGAGCTTGCGGCTGGAAAAGGGCTACCGCGCCTGGGGCGCCGACATCGGCCCCGATTACACACCCGTGGAAGCGGGCCTGGGCTGGGCGGTGAAGCTGAAATCCAATATCCCGTTCCTCGGCCGCGAGGCGATCCTGGCACAGCGCGAGAACGGTGTGCAAAAAATGCTGGCCGGCTTTACCGTGGCCGACAGGGAGGTCGTTCTGCTGGGCCGTGAAACCATCTACCGCAATGGCGAACGCGTTGGCTGGCTGTCCAGCGGCGGCTGGGGCTACACGCTGGGCTGCAACATCGGCTATGGCTATGTACGCAACAAAGCGGGCGTCGACCGCGATTACGTCCTGTCCGGCAAGTACGAACTGGAGGTCGCCACGCAACGTATCCCCTGCGAGGTCTTCATGGACCCGCTGTACGACCCGAAGATGGAACGCATCAAGAGTTGATGGTTTGCGTCATCGCATAGGCAATGTCGGCACGAACCAGTTCGTCAAAGGTCTTGATCGACATCTTGTCGTCCGACATGAATTTGATGAAGCGGGCATTGTGCAGATTATACAGAACGCCGGCCGCGACGGCACATGGATAGTCTTGCTGCAGGCGATCGCGATCTTTCAGGATTTCCAGCAAGCTGGCCAGCATGCGGACCAGTTCCAGGTCCAGGGACGCATACCCCCGGCCGAACTCCGAACTTCCCTCGATCACGGCGGTGGCAACCACATGCCGCCACACCGGCTTGTGCAGATAATCCAGCGCATGGCGACAGATTACCTGCGAGAAACGCAATACTGCCTCCAGCGGATCCAACGGCGGATCGCCCAGTATGCCGTTGATTTTTTCAATCAGGATACTGTCGCTTTCGCCGACCAGCGCCAATAGAACGCCGCCTTTGGTGCCATAATAATTGAATACGGTAACTGCCGATATTTCAGCGGATTCCGCAATCGCCTCAATGGTCGTGGCCTCGAAACCGCGATCAAGGAAATGCGCGCGGGCGGCATCCAGTATCCGTTTGCGCCGTCCCGCTTTCTGGCTTTCGCGAAGTCCGCTCATTTCCTGGTCCATCCCCCGGTTCGAAACTTGCCGAAAGGCACCGTTTCGTGTTTCTTTCTTATCCTTGCAGCGGCCTTTCTGGAATTTAATATAGACTAAAAAAATTTAGTCCGCTAAAGTTTTTTAAGAATCGTCAATCCGATAAGGTGGAGGCAGAAACAATGAGCGTGAAAAAGCTGTTTACGGTGCTGATGATGGCACCTTTCATCGCACTGGCCGCCGGCCAGGCAATGGCCAAGGAAAAAATCCGGGTGGGTATCGCGGTATCCTGGCCGGGCTATGCCTTCTGGAAGCTGATCGAGAAACATGATCTGGCGCCGGATTACGAGCTGGAAATCACCATCTTCGAAGATCCGATCCAGGGCCACAATCTTCTGGCTGCAGGTCAACTGGATATCTATGGCAGCACGCTGGACTATATACCGGTCGCCATCGAACAGGGTTTTTCAGTCGTCAACGTGGCTTACACCAACCCGTCCTATGGCGTTGATCAGGTTGTCCTGTCGCCCGGCATCAAGGCAAGCGACCTTAAAGGCAAGAAGGTAGCGGCGCCGGAAGCCTTCATCGGGCATCTGCAGGTCGGCATGTGGCTTGACATGAACGGCCTTGCGCCGTCCGACGTAAGCTGGGTGAACCTGAATGCCGACGAAGGCGTCGGACCGATGATCTCCGGCGACATCGCGGCCGCCTATATGTACGAGCCCTGGACGTCCAAGCTGATGGAAAGCGTCAAGGGCGTGCAGATCGTTGCCGATACCTCGCAGGATGCCTTCAAGAAGACCGGCATCTTCGGCGACTCGATCTACATGCATAAGGACTTCATCAAGAATAACCGCAAGGCGGCCGTTGCGCTGCTGAAGGCCCGCTGGGATGCGCTGCAGATATGGCATGACAAGACCGAAGAGACCAACAAGTTCTTCGCCGAGTACCTGCAATGGCCGGTCGAGGATATCCCCTATGTCATGGGGACCAACGGCAAATACTTCCTCGGCGGCATCTACATGTTCGACTTCGACGAAGCCGCGCAGTTCTGCGGCGTGCTGGACGGCGAGCCGCCTTTCGGCAAGCATGCCGGTTTCGAGGATGCGGTGAAGCTGACCAACGAATGGTGGGTCAAGCTGGGCATCATGAAGAAGATGCAGGATCCCAAGGCCGGCATCGACTGCTCGCTGATGGGAGACCTCGTCAAACAGGGTTACCGCCAGTCCTTCGCCGCGCGGGAATAGATCAACTTGCCCTCGGTGGCTGCTTTCCTCCAACCTGGGAAGCGGCCACCACCTTTTTTCCGGTAGCCCGCAATACCATGACAACGGGCACCCGCCACTGGGATAGTTGAAAAATGCCGACACCGGATGCAAAGCGCCGTACCTGGCGCTGGTTCGATTACAAGAAGCAAATTCCTGCCCGCTGGGTGATCGCGCTAGGTATCGCCGCTTGGGCGATCTTCTTTGCTATCTGGGAAATTTCAGTCCCGCTGGGCTGGGTAACGCCACTATTGGTGCCGCCCCCCCAGAAAGTGTTGACGGCCCTGTGGGCACTGCTGACCGAGCGGGACTTCCTTAGCGATATCGGGGTCAGCATATACCGGGTGGTGGTCAGCTTCGCCGCCGCCAGCGCGGTCGCCGTACCGCTGGGAATTGCCATGGGCGCATTCCGGTCGGTCGAAGCCTTTTTCAATCCCTTCGTTTCGGCCTGGCGCTATCTGCCGGCCCCGTCATTCATCCCGATTCTGCTGATGTGGTTCGGCACCGGCGACATGCCCAAGCTGGCGCTGCTGTTCATCGGCGTTGTCTGGTTCCTGGCGACGATCGTCATGGATCATACCCGAAGCGTCCGCGCGGAACTGATCGAAACGGCGCTGACGCTGGGCGGCAATCGCAAACAAATCTTGTGGACCGTCGTAGTGCCGGCCGCCATGCCAAACGTAGTGATCGCCATGCGCCAGATGCTGGCGGTCAGCTGGACCTACCTGGTGATCGCGGAAATCGTCGCATCGTCGAACGGGATCGGCGCCATGATGATGCGCGCCAAGCGTTTCCTGCATACCGACGAAATCATTGCGGGAATACTGGTAATCGGCGCGCTGGGCCTGTTGTTTGATTATCTGTTCCGCGTCGCGCACCGGCTGTTGTTCCCCTATCTCGAGGAGCATGGACGATGAACGGCTCCGTCAAACTGTCCGCCCGCGGCGTATCGAAATCCTTTGCTGTCGCCGGCGGCCAGACGATCCAGGCGGTCAGGGACGTGAACTTCGATGTCCACGAGAATGAGTTCTGCGTGCTGCTGGGGCCGTCCGGCTGCGGCAAGTCCACCGTGCTGCGCATGATCGCCGGCCTTGAAGACCCGACCGGGGGCAGGATCGAACTGGACGGCCACGATATCCTGCGGCCAGACCGCGAGCGCGGCATGGTGTTCCAGAGCTACACCTCCTTCGATTGGCTGACGGTGCAGAAGAATGTCGAGTACGGCATGAAGCTGAACGGCGTGCCGGCGGCGGAACGCCGTGATCGCGCCGACAAATTCATCGATCTGGTGAAGCTGACGAAATTCCGCAACGCCTATCCAAAGCAGCTTTCCGGAGGCATGAAACAGCGCGTGGCCATCGCCCGCACCCTGGCCAACGAGCCCAGCCTGCTGCTGATGGACGAGCCCTTCGGCGCGCTGGATGCCGAGACCCGCTGGAACATGCAAGAGCTGATGATATCGATAATGGAGACCACCGGCACCACCGTCATCATGGTGACCCACGATATCGAGGAGGCGCTGTTCCTGGGTGATCGCATTGTCTTCATCTCGCGCCATCCCGGCACGGTGCTGCAGGACATGACGACCGACTTCAAGGGCGGAAAACGGGTGCGCCGCAAGGAAGACGTGCTGACCGTGCCCGGCTATGCCGAGATGGAGCGCGACATCATGAAGCTGATGCGCGAGCAAGGCTCGGAAGAAGAACAGGAAGCCTGAGGAGAAGAGCGATGCCAAACCCCCACGCGATGGCGGAAATCACCTGGCCGGAATTCCAGGCTTATGTCGATGCGGGCGCGGTCGCCTTCATTCCCACGGGCGCGCTGGAACAGCATGGGCCGCACTTGCCGCTGGGCGTCGACCATATGCTGCCGACCGCCGTCGCGCTGGATATCGCGGCGCAGGTGGGCGGCATGGTCGCCCCCGCCGTCCCCTATGGTTACAAATCCATGACACGCTCGGCCGGCGGACCGTTCTTTCCCGGCAGTACCGGTCTGGACGGGGCGACGCTGAGTTCCGTGCTGCGCGACATCATCCGCGAATTCGTGCGCCACGGCATCCGCCGGATTTGCGTTCTGGACGGCAATTACGAAAATCTCTGGTTCCTGAACGAGGGCATCGACCTGGCCATGCGCGAACTGGGCGATAGCGGCCTGAAGGTGATGTGCCTGCAGCATTGGGAATTCCTCAACGAGGACACGCTGGGCAAGCTGTTCCCCAACGGCTATCCGGGGATCGAACTGGAACATGCCGCCGTCATCGAAACCTCGATGATGATGCACTACTATCCCGACCTGGTGCGCGCCGACCTGATCCCCGACAACCCGGCGGTGGACGCGCCGCCCTACGATGTCTGGCCGCCCCACCGCGAATGGGTGCCCGATTCCGGCGCGCTGATCTCGGCCGCCGGGGCAAGCGCGGAAAAGGGCCGCATCATAGCCGACCAATATCGCCGCGATATAACGGCCGCCATTATCAGGGAGTTCCCGGACCACGCCAAGGCGGCGGAGTAATCACGCATGACCGCCCAGTTTGATTTCACCGGCAAAACTGTGTTGGTCAGCGGCGCCAGCCGAGGCATTGGCTATGGCGTGGCGCGGGGTTTTGCCATGGCGAGCGCGGACGTGATCATTCTGGCTGCTGGCGATGGCATCGAAGCGGCGGCCAGCACGCTGTCGAGGGAATGTGGCCGGCCAGTGCGCGGCATTCAGTGCGACATTGCCGACGCCGGGGCGGTTGATCTCGCTTTCGCCGAGATCGAAAGGCTCGATATTCTGGTGAATAACGCCGGGTTGGAACGGCCGACGCCGGTTCTGGGCGCCGACACAGAGACCGACGAAATCTTCCGCCGGATCATCGATGTCAACGTCATGGGCACCTGGTATGTAACCCGCGCCGCCGTGCCCAGGATGGAAAATGGC
>JAOUMF010000184.1 GCA_029881615.1 Alphaproteobacteria bacterium
GCGCCGGACTTCCAGCACCTCGAAACCGACTCTGTGCGGGCGCCCGTCGCGCCCCTCGTACCGGGTGGGGAAATCGCGATAGATGCCGCGCTTGATCTTGTCTCCCTCGGCATCGACGGTGATGGTTTCGGTCACCGTCAATTCGCCGTCGGTGGCGATCACCACGCGGCTTTCGAAGGCGACGATCCGCTCGCGCGCATGCGCCGGCGCGGCCACGGCCAGAACCAGGCCGGCAACCCCCGTCAATATACGCGCGAGACGGTTCATCGAAGTCATCCCAAATCAGGAAAAATTGACTTTGGGCACCGCACGGTCGGCCTCGTCCTCGATCTCGAAATATTCCGCCTGCACGAAGGTGAACATGCCGGCGATGACGTTCGAGGGGAAGGATTCGATCAGCACGTTGAAATTGCGCACCGTGCCATTGTAATAGCGGCGCGCCATCTGGATCTCGTCTTCCATCGACGAAAGTTCGTTGTGCAGATTCATGAAGTTTTCATTGGCCTTCAGTTCCGGGTAGCCCTCGGCCACGGCGAAGACATTGGCCAGCGCCTGGCCAAGCATGCCCTCCATCTTGCCGCGTTCGGCCGGCGTGGAAGCCTGGCCGGTACGCGAACGCGCCTCGGTGACTTTTTCCAGGACGCCCTTTTCATGGCCCATGTAGCTTTTAACGGCCTCGACCAGGTTCGGGATCAAATTCGAACGGCGCTTCAACTGTGTCTCGATCCCGCTCCAGCCCTCTTTAACCAGATTCCTGTTGTAAACCAGCTTGTTGTAAATCGCGATGCCCCACACAACGATCAACAGAATCAGGCCGAAAATCACGGCCGGTATGATATATTCCATGCATATTACCCCTCGAAAAGTCCCGCCTGCCGGGACGGCGCAAATTTATTGAAGCACTCAACTGACAAGCAAATCGTTAATACCGACCCCGTTTTACAAATTTTTCACAACCTTTGCACCCCACCAAAACAAGCGCCTATGATGGCGCCGATTCCAACTCGAACTCCAACGCGGTATATTTTGGAAACCCTGATCCCCCTGTTCATGTTCGCGGTGTCTTCCACCATGACGCCCGGACCCAACAATGTAATGCTGCTGGCTTCCGGCGCGAATTTCGGCATCAGGGCAACCGTGCCCCACATGCTGGGTATCTCGGTCGGCTTTCCTTTCATGGTGTTCGCGGTTGGGTTGGGACTGGGTGCGGTCTTCGAGCAACTGCCGATACTGCATGAAATCCTGCGCTGGGCCGGGGGCGCCTATCTGCTGTGGCTGGCCTGGAAGATCGCCGGTGCGGCGGGCATGGGCGAGGCCGAAAAACGCGGCCGCCCCTTCACCTTCCTTCAGGCCGCTGGCTTCCAATGGGTCAACCCGAAGGCCTGGATCATGGCGATCAGCGCCTTTTCGGTCTATTCCACGCCCGATGCGGCGCCGTTGCCCCAGGCCCTGCTGTTTGGTGGCATTTTTTGCGCCATTTCCTTCCCGTCCTGCGGCATGTGGACCGGGCTGGGCAGCGTCATCGGCCGCGTGCTGAAATCCGCCAGGGCATTGCGCATGTTCAACATCTTCATGGCCGCCCTGCTGGCCGCGTCCATCCTGTTGCTGTTTGTCTGAACCCATGAAGATACTCTTGACCGGCGCGTACGGTTTCATCGGCTCCCATATCGTGGCCGGGCTGGTGGCGGCGGGGCATAAGGTCGTCGGCTGCGGGCGCGACATCGCGTTGGGGCGACGGATGATACCGCATATCGACTGGATCGAAAGCGACCTGAACCGCGACACCGCCCCGGCGAACTGGATCGGCCGGCTGGACGGCGTCGATGCGGTTATCAATTGCGCCGGTATCTTGCAGTCTTCCGCCGCCGACGACATCGATGCCATCCACCGGCATGGCCCCGTGGCGCTGTTCGAGGCCTGCCGGGCGGCCGGGGTCGGGCGCGTGATCCAGATATCCGCGCTGGGCGTGGAGCCGAAGGCGGGAAAAAATATAGAGCCGAAGGCGGGGGAAAATAAGAAGCCGGAAGTGGAGACATCTTATGCCGACAGTAAGCGGGGCGCCGACGATGCACTGATGGCGATGGATATTGACTGGATCGTGCTGCGCCCTTCGCTGGTTTATGCGCGCAACTGTTACGGCGGTACCGCCCTGTTTCGGGGACTGGCCGCCCTGCCCGTCGCGATTCCCGTACCCGGCCTCGGCAACCAGCGCTTCCAGCCGATTCATATGGGCGATCTGGTACGCGCCGTGCTGCGGCTGCTGGAACCGGACGCGCCGGCGCGCGTTGTGCTGTCGCCGGTCGGACCGGAACCCATGACATTGCGCGATATTCTGTCGGGCCTGCGCCAGTGGCTGGGGTTCGGCCCCGCGCCCGTTATCGGCGTGCCGATGGGCATCGTCCGTCTTGCGGCGAAGCTGGGCGACCTGATGCACTGGATCGGCATGCGCGGTTCGATGCGCAGCACCGCGCTGAACCAGATGAGCCGCGACAACGTGGCCGACATGGCGCCCTTCGCCCGTGCCGTGGGATTCACGCCGCGCCGTTTCGCCGACGCCCTGGCCGCCGAGCCCGCCGGTCCGCAGGATCGCTGGCATGCGAGGCTGGTATTCCTGCGCCCCCTGCTGCGCATTGTGCTGGGGCTGTTCTGGCTGGCCAGCGGGCTGATAACCGCCTTCGATCCGGCGCGGTCGCACGCCATGGCAATCCTTGGCCATGCCGGATTTGGCGGCAATTGGGCCCTGGCCGCGCTATGGAGCGGGGTCGCCGCCGATATCATGCTGGGTGGGTTGGCTCTGATTGATCGTCATGTGCGGCTGGCCGGCACGGGCATGGTCGCCGTTACCGCCGGCTATCTGGCGATATTGAGCCTGACGATCCCAGAACTGTGGCTCGACCCGCTGGGGCCGCTGGTGAAGACCCTGCCCCTGATTCCGGCGGCCCTGATCATGATGACATTGGAGGACGACCGGTGACCGGTCTCTATATTCTTTACAAGACAATTCATATTCTCAGCGCGACTATACTGTTCGGCACCGGGCTGGGCACAGCTTTCCATATGTGGCGGGCCGACCGGACCGGCGATTTGCGCGTGATCGCGACGGCCGCGCGCCAGACCGTGCTGGCCGACTGGCTGTTCACGACTCCGGCGGTGATCATCCAGCCGCTGACCGGTATCCTGTTGTTGTTCGAAGCGGGATATAGCCTGGACGAAGGCTGGATCATACTGTCGCTGGTTCTATACGCCCTGACCGGCGCCTGCTGGCTGCCGGTCGTCTGGCTGCAGATCCGCGCGCGGGACCTGGCATTGACCGCACTGCGCGACGGCAAAGGGCCTCCTCCCCTTTACCGGCGCTACATGCGGATATGGTTCGCCCTGGGCTGGCCGGCTTTCCTGTCGGTGATCGCGATCTTCACGCTGATGATAATGCGACCGGAATTCTAGAACCCGCCCCGCCGGCTAGCGCCGGACGGCGCGCTTTTGCTTGCTGGCGTCGAATTTTTCAGCCTGCGACATGCCGAACAGCCGGCCGAAAAAGCCCGTTGCCATAGCATTATAGGCATCAACAGCCTCATTATACGCGGAAACGGCATGACCAACATCGTCGACCGCCTGTTCGATGTTTTCGCGCAACGCCTCATACTCGCTCAGCCCCGCCATGCCGGGGTCCGCGTCGGCGATGGAAATCAACCGTTCCAGGTGGCTGTTGAGTTCAATCAGCGCAGCGGCCTTTTCCGGGGGCGTGCGACCCGCCGCGACACCGACCTGCCGGCGCCCCAGAATCTCGAACGACTCGCGTTCCTTGACAAGGCGGTGATCGGCGGTCGCGATAAATTCCTGCACCAGGATTCCCTGATTCTTCAGGCGATCATTAAGCAGGCTGCGCTGATGCTGTGCCGCTTGCCAGTGCTGTTCCAGGCGCCGCCGCGCGATTTGCAGGATTACCACGGCAAGAATAACGGCGCCGATTGCCACAGCGATTATAGTGCCGACACTATTGGTCAGTTCCGGATTCATAAATTTTCTTTCCCCGCCGCAAGCGCGGCCATTGTTGCAGGCCGATCATTTAGCATTTGTTTACGACAGATGCTATGCTTCTCCGTCACGCGCGCAACTAATGCAGTTGGGAACCGAAGGATCGAAATCCAGGCGCTTGAGTTCGATTTCCTCGCCGCAGGAAACACAGTAGCCATAGTCGCCATCTTCAACACGCTTCAGCGCCGCGGCGATCCGCCTAATTTCCGCTTCGCGACGCCGCGCCACTTCCTGCGCCATGGCCTGTCCTTGCAGCGCATCCATGCGTGACAGGCGCCCCTGTGTCGTCTGGTCCAGCTCCACCGGGTCGCTGTCATGCTCATGCGAATGCGTCAGCGTTTCCAGCTCCGCCTTCATTGCCAGAAGCCGGGCCTTCATGGCCGCGAGATCGATATCCTTGCGTTCACTCATAGGATGAAGTGTCGCATGGAACCACACCAGTTGCCCACTGGAATTTTACGGTCATCGCCCTGAGAAGCCAAAGCCAAACAGGCCGTTCAGGCGCCTGGGACCTATGCCCGCCGCCAGGCCGTGCCGCCCGGGCCGTCTTCCAGCAGGATTCCGGCCGCTATCAACTCGTCGCGGATGCGGTCGGCCTCGGCGAAGTTCTTGTTTCTGCGAGCCTCGATACGCGCCTCAACCAGCCGGTCGATTTCCGCGGCATCCATGCAGCCGACCCCGCCCCGCCGCGCAACCAGGCCTCGGGATCCTGCCATAGCAGACCCAGCAGTTCCGCCCCCGCCATCATGCGGCCCTTGGCCTCCGCGATTTCCATATCGGTCTCCGCCTTGTTGAGGCGGCTCAGCGACTCATGGAAATGGACCAGCGCCTGCGGCGTATTGAGATCGTCCTCCAGCGCCGCGCGCACATCGGGTGCTTCGGTGAACGCCGCATCGACCATGACGGTATCGCGCAACGCCAGGTAAAAGCGGTCAAGCGTCGCCTTGGCCTGGGCCAGGGCTTCCCTGGTGAAGTCCAGCGGCTGGCGGTAATGGGTCTGCAACAGGGTCAGGCGAATCGCCTCGCCGGGGAACTCGTCCAGCAATTCATGGACGGTATAGAAATTGCCCAGCGATTTGGACATCTTCTCGCCCTCGGCCATCAGATAGCCGTTATGCATCCAGTATTTCGCGAAGATCTTGTCCGGATGGGCACAACGCGACTGCGCGATCTCGTTTTCATGGTGCGGGAAGATCAGATCCTGCCCGCCGCCATGGATATCGAACTCCGCGCCCAGATATTTCATGCTCATCGCCGAGCATTCGATATGCCAGCCCGGGCGGCCGCGGCCCCAGGGGCTGTCCCAGCCGGGCGTTTCGTCGTCAGACGGTTTCCACAGCACGAAATCGGCGGCGTCCTTCTTG
>JAOUMF010000185.1 GCA_029881615.1 Alphaproteobacteria bacterium
ATCAGGAATACGATTGCCATGGGAAACAGCAGGAGCATGTTGTCGACCACATGCCAGTTCCAGAAACCGCCGGCCTGTGCCCGCACGATATCCGACAGGTTCAGCGACCCGACCACCAGCAGCACGGCGACGATTACGAAGCCCATCGAGACCTCGTAGGAAATCATCTGCGCCGCCGACCGCATGGCGCCCAGGAATGCGTATTTCGAATTCGAGGACCAGCCCGCCATGACGATGCCGTATACGCCCAGGGACGAAATCGCGAAAAGATACAGAATGCCGACATTGATGTCGGCCACGACCCAGCCATCGTCGAACGGAATCACGACCCAGGCAACCATCGCCAGGGCATAGGTTATGACCGGCGCTATCAGGAAAACGATCGGATTGGCGCCCGAGGGAATAACGGTTTCCTTCAGGAACAGCTTCAAACCGTCGGCGAAAGGCTGCAAAAGCCCCAGCGGCCCGACCACGGTCGGCCCCCGCCGATATTGCATCCACCCGATGAACTTGCGTTCCCAATAGGTGAAATAGGCCATGACGATCAGCAATGGCACAATAATAACAACAAAGAAGACTGGCAACTTAATGTAAGGCCACACCATCAGAACCAGCGGCCAGATCTCGGTCATGAAATAATCAACCATCGGTGCCCGTCGCCTCCTTGCCGCCATTGACGAAGACCGTGGTGCATTCCGCCATGGTCTGGGACGCCCGGCTGATCGGGCAGGTCATATAGAAATTCCCGATAGCCGGCGCGAAGGCGCCTTCGCCCAATGTCGCCTTGCCACCGTCGCCAAACGCACCCCATTCGGCCGGGACCAGATCGTCCAATGTTGCGAAAACCGGGTGCGCCTTGGCCATCTGGTCACGCAGCGCATCCACGCTGTCGAAGGGCAGCGCCTTGTTCATGACGCCCGAAAGCGCGCGCACAATGGCCCAGTCCTCCTTGGCCTCGCCCGGCGGGAAGATCGCGCGCTGGCCGCGCTGCACCCTGCCTTCGCTGTTGACCCAGGTGCCGCTTTTTTCGGTATAGGCGGCGCCAGGCAGGATCACGTCGGCGCGATGCGCGCCGAAATCGCCGTGATGGCCCTGGTAGATCACGAAAGCCTTGCCGAGACGGTTCATGTCGATCTCGTCGGCGGCAAGCAGCCAGACCGCTTCGATTTCACCCTTGTCCGCCCCGTCAATGATGCCGGCAACGTCACGGCCGCCCTTGCCCGGCACGAAACCGAGATCCAGCCCACCGACACGGGCCGACGCCATATGCAGAATGTTGAAGCCGTTCCAGTCCTTGCCCACGACGCCGGTGTCCTCGGCGACCTTGCGGGCCGTGGCCAGCACCGCCGCGCCGTCCGACCGGGCCAGCGCGCCCATGCCGACGATGATCATCGGCCGTTTGGCGTTCTTCAGGATCTTGGCGAAGGCATGTTTGCCGGCGGCAATCTCGCCAAGGGTTTGCGGCCCCGCGCCGAGATAATCGTAGTCGTAGGTCAGGTCGGTCTGCTGGCCGATCACGCCCACCGGAAGTTCGCCCTGCAGCCAGCGCTTGCGAATCCGCGCATTGACCACCGGCGCCTCGAGACGCGGGTTCGAACCCACGATCAACAGCGCATCGGCCTCTTCGATACCGGCGAACCCGCTATTGAAGACATATCCGGCCCGCGCGCCATTGCCGTCCAGCGCCGCGCCGTCCTGGCGACAATCGAGATTGGTCGAGCCCAGGCCCGCCATCAGCGATTTCAGCGCGAACATCGATTCGGCGTCGCACTGGTCACCGGCAACCGCCGCGATCTTCGAACCGTCGAGACCGCCCAGCTTCGCAGCCACAACGGCCAGCGCATCGTCCCAGCTTGCCGGCGACAGCTTGCCGTCGGCACCCCGGACATAGGGCTTGTCCAGCCGTTGCCGGCGCAGCCCGTCACAGGCGAAACGGGAACGGTCGGAAAGCCATTCCTCGTTCACATCGTCATTCAGCCGCGGCATGACCCGCATGACTTCATTACCGCGCACGTCAATGCGGATCGCCGCGCCAACCGCATCCATGGCGTCGACCGATTCGGTCTTGCGCAGTTCCCATGAACGGGCATGGTAGGCGTATGGCTTCGATGTCAGCGCGCCGACCGGGCAAAGGTCGATCACATTGCCCGACAGTTCGGAGGCCAGCGCTTTCTCGAGATAGGTTGAAATCTCTGCCCCTTCGCCACGGCCCAGCAGGCCCAGTTCGGGCACGCCGGCCACTTCGGTCGCGAAGCGCACACAGCGGGTGCAATGGATGCAGCGGGTCATGATGGTCTTGACCAGCGGCCCCATATATTTGTCTTTCACGGCGCGCTTATGCTCGTGATAGCGGCTGGAATCCTTGCCATAGCTGACCGCCTGATCCTGCAGATCGCACTCGCCGCCCTGATCGCAGATCGGGCAATCCAGCGGATGATTGATCAGCAGGAATTCCATCACGCCGTTGCGCGCTTTTTTCACGGTCTCCGTGTCGGTGTGGATCACCATGCCCTCGGCGACCGGCATGGCGCAGGACGCCACCGGCTTGGGCGAGCGTTCCATCTCGACCAGGCACATGCGGCAGTTACCTGCCACGGACAGGCGTTCATGATAACAGAAGCGCGGGATTTCGATGCCCAGCGCCTCGCATGCCTGCAGGACGGAGCTTCCGGCCTCGGCTTCGGTTTCGATACCGTCGATCGTCAGTTTCGGCATCTCTGCTCCTACTCCGCCGCCGCGCCAAGATGGCGGTCGAGAATGCGGCGTTCCAGTTCGGGCCGGAAATGCCGGATAAGCCCCTGAATTGGCCAGGCCGCCGCGTCGCCAAGGGCGCAGATGGTATGGCCTTCAATCTGCCGGCTAACCTCTTCCAGCATGTCTATTTCCTCGATATTGGCCTCGCCCGTGGCCATCCGCTCCATAATGCGCCACATCCAGCCCGTGCCTTCGCGGCAGGGCGTGCACTGGCCACAGCTTTCATGCTTGTAAAACTGCGCCAGACGCGTGATCGCGCGCACGATGTCGGTGGATTTGTCCATCACGATGACCGCCGCCGTGCCGAGGCCGCTGCGCGCTTCCTTCAGCGAATCGAAATCCATCAGGACATCGTTGCAGATCGAACTGGGCAGGCAGGGCACGGACGAGCCCCCGGGGATCACCGCCATCAGGTTTTCCCAACCGCCACGCACGCCGCCGGCATGCTTTTCGATCAGTTCCTTCAGCGGGATCGACATTTCCTCTTCCACGTTACAGGGCTTGTTCACATGGCCCGAAATGCAGAAAAGCTTGGTCCCGGTGTTGTTTTCGCGGCCCAGCCCGGCGAACCAGGAGGCCCCGCGCCGCATGATGGTCGGCGCGACAGCGATACTTTCCACATTGTTCACGGTCGAGGGGCAGCCATAGAGGCCCGAAGCCGCGGGAAACGGCGGCTTCAGACGCGGCTGGCCCTTCTTGCCCTCGAGGCTTTCGATCAGCGCGGTTTCCTCGCCACAGATATAGGCGCCGGCGCCGCGATGAACATGCACGTCGAAGCGCCAGCCCGATCCACAGGCGTCCTTGCCCAACAGGCCCGCGTCGCGCGCCTGCTGGATTGCCGCCTCGAGGATATTGGCCTCGTGGTGAAACTCACCGCGGATATAGATATAGGCAGTCTCGGCGCCCATGGCGAAACCGGCCACCAGGCAGCCCTCGATCAGCTTGTGCGGATCGTGGCGTATGATATCGCGATCCTTGCAGGTGCCGGGTTCGCCCTCGTCGGCATTGACGATCAGGTAATGCGGCCGCCCGTCGGATTCCTTCGGCATGAAGGACCATTTCAGCCCGGTCGGGAAACCGGCGCCGCCACGGCCACGCAGCCCCGACGCCTTCATCTCGTCGATGATGCCGTCGCGCCCCTTGGCGAGAATTTCCTTGGTGCCGTCCCAGTCGCCCCGGGCACGCGCGCCCTCCAGGCCCCAATCGTGGAGACCGTAGAGGTTTGTAAATATGCGATCCTTGTCAGCCAGCACAGGCCCTACTCCTTCGCCTTGCCAGGTTTGCTTTTCTTGACGGACTTGACGGTCACATCCCCGGTCAGGGTCTGCGGCCCGCCATCCGGCGCCGATGTCTGGCGACCGGTCTGCGAACCGGAGGCCGGTTTCTCGCCGCGCTTCAGCGCCTCGATGATCCGGGCCATCGATTCAGCGTCCACATCCTCGTAATATTCATCGTCGATTTCGACGACCGGCGCATTGACGCAGGCCCCGGCGCATTCGACCTCGGCCAGCGTAAACTTGCCGTCGACCGTCGTTTCGCCGACCCCGATGCCCAACGATTTCTTGCAGGCGTGGACCACTTCATCCGAGCCGCGCAGCCAGCAAGGCGTCGTCGTGCAGACATTGATCTGATGCTTGCCAACGGGCGACAGCTTGTACATCGAATAGAAGGTCGCGACCTCAAGCACGCGAATCGGCGCCATCCCTAGGATCTCGGCAATCGAGTCGACCGCGCCGTCGGGCAGCCAGCCGCCGTTCTGACGCTGCGCCAGATCCAGCAGCGGCATGACCGCGCTGCGCTGGCGCCCTTCGGGATAGCGGGCGATGAAGGCTTTCGCCTTCTCCATATTCTCCGCCGTGAATTCGAAATGTTCGCTCATAATTCCAATGCCCCGCCCTATCGGTCGACTTCGCCGAAAACCGGATCGATCGAACCGAGAATGGCGACCGAGTCGGCCAGCATATGGCCCTTGCACATAAAATCCATCGACTGCAGATGCGCGTACCCGGGGGCGCGAATCTTGCAGCGATAGGGTTTATTGGTGCCATCGGACACCAGATAGACCGCGAACTCGCCCTTGGGCGCCTCGACCGCGGTGTAAGTCTCGCCCGCCGGCACATGGAAGCCTTCGGTATAAAGCTTGAAGTGATGGATCAAGGCTTCCATCGAATTCTTCATGTCCGCGCGACGGGGCGGCGCCACCTTGCCATCCTCGGTCATCACCGGGCCGTCCGGCATCTTCGCGATGGACTGCTCGATGATCCGCAGGCTCTGGCGCATCTCCTCGACACGCACCATGTAGCGCGAGAAGACATCGCCATGCTTGCCGATGGGAATGTCGAAATCCATGTCAGCATAGGCGTCGTAAGGCTGCGCCTTGCGCAAATCCCACGGCACCCCGGATGCCCGCAGCATCGGGCCGGTAAAGCCCCAGGCCAGCGCATCCTCGGCCGAAACCGTGCCGATATCCACCGTGCGCTGCTTGAAAATCCGGTTCTCGTTCAACAGCGTCTCGATATCATCGATGGCGGCCGGAAATTTCGCGGCCCATTCCAGGATATCGTCGAGCAACCCGGCGGGCAGGTCCTGATGGACACCGCCGACCCGGAAATAGGCCGCATGCAATCGCGCACCGCAGA
>JAOUMF010000186.1 GCA_029881615.1 Alphaproteobacteria bacterium
CATGCTGGAAAAGGAACTGCTGGACGGATTCCAGCGGGAGTTCCCAATGGAGCCGCGACCCTTCCGCGTTATTGCCGAGCGGCTGGGTTGCGATGAGGATACGGTGCTGGATTTGTTGGGCCGTATGAAGAAAGCCGGACTGATCACCCGCGTCGGGCCGGTTTTTGCGCCACACCGCGCCGGGGCCAGCACGCTGGCGGCCATGGCCGTGCCGGCCGAGCGACTGGAGGAGGTCGCTGCCCTGGTTAGCGAGTATGACGAGGTGAATCATAATTACGAGCGCGAACACGGTTTTAATCTGTGGTTTGTGCTGGCCGCGCCAAGTGCTGAACGGGTTGCTGAGGTGCTTGACGAAATTGCCGTGCGCACCGACGTTCCGGTTATGAATTTGCCGCTTGAGGAAGCTTTCCACATCGATCTTGGGTTTCCGCTGCAATGGAACTGACGCTGAAAGATCTGTCGCTGATAGCGGCAATCCAGGATGGGTTGCCGTTGGTCAAGGATCCTTATGCGGAGATCGGCCGCAAGCTGGGGCTGTCCGAAGCGGAAGTGATTGAATCGATCAAGGAATTGACCGAACGCGGTGTCATCCGCCGTTTTGGCTTGGTGCTGTCCCACCGTGATCTGGGTTACAAGGCGAATGCAATGGTGGTCTGGGATATTCCCGATGACGCGGTGGGTGAGATCGGTGAAAGATTGGCCGCGTTGGACTATGTCACGCTGTGCTATCGCCGTCCCCGCCACCTGCCGGACTGGCCCTATAATCTGTTTTGCATGATTCATGGACGCGACCGGGCCACGGTTGAGGCGCTGGCCGACGAGGCCGCCGTCGCCGCCGGCGCGGCGGATTGCCCGCGTAATGTCTTGTTCAGTACCCGCCAGTTCAAGCAGCGTGGCGCGCGATATGCCAAATGCGCGGCGGCGGGAACGTAGTGTCGATGGATGTTCGTGATCAGGAACTGATCAATGCCCTGCATGGTGGTTTTCCTATAGAAGACCGCCCTTACGCGGCGATCGGCCGGCAACTGGGAATGTCCGAGGAAGAGGTGATCGAGCGCCTGCAGCGGCTGTTGGCAGACCGAACGCTGACCCGTTTCGGGCCTCTTTACGATGCGGCGAAATTGGGGGGCGCATTCACGCTGGCCGCCATGTCGGTGCCGGCGGAACGGTTCGACGAAGTCGCTGAAATTGTCAATTCATTCCCTGAAGTCGCCCATAATTATGCGCGGGAACATGCGCTTAACATGTGGTTCGTGGTCGGCGCCGAAAAGTCGGAGCGGATCAACGTGGTACTGAGCCAAATCAAGGACCGCACCGGTATTGAGGTCTTGAATATGCCCAAGGAAGAGGAATATTTCCTAGAATTGAGGCTGACCGCATGAACAATCCTGCCGATATCGACGACAATAGCGGGCTGGACCCGGTGGATCGGCGTATCGTTGCCGCCACGCAGGGCGGTCTGCCTTTGGTCACGCAGCCTTATCACGCCATTGCCAAGGATCTGGGGCTCGAGCCCGCCGATGTCATGGGGCGTCTACAGACCCTGCTGGAGTCCGGAGCCATTCGCCGGATCGGGGCGGTGCCAAACCATTACGCGCTGGGCTGGAAGGCCAATGGCATGTCGGTCTGGGACGTTCCGGACGAGCATGTCACCGAGGCCGGCCGCATGGTCGGCGCGCTGGAATTCGTCAGCCATTGTTACAAGCGTCCTCGTCACTTGCCGGACTGGCCCTATAATCTTTTTGCTATGGTTCATGGTCGCAGCCGCGATGAGGTAGACGAAAAACTGGTCCGCATTGCCGCTGTTCTGGGCGATTGGGATCGTGGCCACGACGTGCTTTTCAGCAGCAAGATACTTAAGAAAACCGGCCTGCGAATTGCCGGGTAGGAGAGAGAACGTATGTTCCGTTTGAGCCAGTTCATGCAGGAGATCGTCAACCCCACGCCGGTGCGCAACGCCAAGCCGCCCGGCCCGGTGGTGATCTGGAATTTGATCCGGCGCTGCAACCTGAACTGCAAGCATTGCTATTCCATATCCGCCGATACCGATTTCCCCGGAGAACTGTCCACCGAGCAGGTTTACGGCGTCATGGATGACTTGAAAGCCTTCAGGGTTCCGGTGCTGATCCTGTCTGGTGGAGAGCCGCTGCTGCGTCCCGATATCTTTGAGATATCCAGGCATGCCAAGGAGATGGGGTTTTACGTTGCGCTGTCGACCAATGGCACGTTGATCGACGAGGCCACCGCCGACCGCATCGCAGAGATCGGCTACGACTATCTGGGCATCAGCTTGGATGGCATCGGTGAGGTGCATGATCGTTTCCGCCGCCAGGAGGGCGCATTCGACGCGTCGATGCGCGGCATCCATCTGTGCCATGACAGGGGCATCAAGGTGGGCGTGCGTTACACCATGACCGAGGGAAACATCGAATCCCTGAATGGTATCCTCGACCTGGTCGAGAACGAGAATATCGACAAGTTCTATCTGTCGCATCTGGTCTATGCGGGGCGCGGTAATCGCAATCGCGGTGACGATGCCGCGCACCAGACCACGCGCGCCGCCATGGATGTGATGTTCGATCGCTGCTGGGATTATGTGAAACGGGGCGAGCACAAGGAGTTCGTTACCGGCAACAACGACGCCGACGGCGTCTATTTCCTGATGTGGGTCGAAAAGAATTTCCCCGACAGCGCCGATCATATCCGCGCCAAACTGAAAGCCTGGGGTGGCAACTCTTCAGGCGTCAATGTCGCCAATATCGACAATCTGGGTACGGTCCATCCCGATACCATGTGGTGGCATTATGATCTCGGTAATGTGAAGGAACGGCCCTTCTCGGAGATCTGGTCCGATACGTCCGATCCTATCATGGCCGGACTGAAGGCGAGTCCGCGCCGGATCAAGGGCCGCTGCGGCGAGTGCAAGCAATTCGCCATTTGCGGCGGCAACACCCGCGTGCGCGCCCAGCGGCTGACCGGCGACGCCTGGGAAGAGGACCCCGCCTGTTATCTTAGCGACGTTGAAATCGGTGTTGTCGGCGGTGAGCGAGTCACCAATCGGCCTTATAAGGGGAAACGCGATGAAGCGACTGTTTTGCGCTAGTTTTGTGGCGGTTGTTCTGTCCGCTGGCTCTGCCGTCGCCGAGACGCCCGATACCGAGACAATCTATCTGGAACATTGTGCGGGCTGCCATGGTGGCGACCGGTTGGGCGGGATGGGGCCGGCATTGTTGCCGGAAAACCTTGGGCGGCTGCGCAAGAAGGCGGCCCATGACGTTATTGCGAATGGTCGCCCGGCAACCCAGATGCCGGCCTATGGCAAAAAACTGAACGCAGCCGAAATCGACGCGCTTGTCGCGCTGGTTTACTCACCGTTGCCGGAGGTTCCCGTTTGGGGGCTTGAAGAAATAATCGCCAGCCATATCCAGCATGTGGACCCGGCCGCCCTGCCCAGTGCGCCCCTGCACAAGGCCGATCCGATGAACCTGTTCGTCGTGGTCGAGGGCGGCGACCATCACGTTACCATCATGGATGGCGACAGTTTCGAGCCCCTGGCGCGCTTCCCCAGCCCTTACGCGCTGCATGGCGGGGCCAAGTTCTCGCCAGACGGCCGCTATACCTATCTGGCTTCGCGCGACGGCTGGGTGATAAAATACGATCTGCATAGTCTGCAGGTCGTCGCTGAAATCCGCGCCGGTATCAATACCCGCAATATCGCGGTTTCAGGCGATGGACGCTATATAGCGGTGGCAAATTACCTGCCGCAAAACCTGGTGATGCTGGATACATCAGACCTCAAACCCATCAAGATCATCCCGATCAAGAGTCTCCAGGGCAAGTCCTCGCGGGTCAGTGCCGTCTATACCGCCAACCCGCGCAACAGTTTCGTGGTGGCGTTGAAGGATGTGCCCGAGATGTGGGAGGTATCCTACGAAGACAAACCGCCGGCCCGTTTCGCCGGGTTCGTGCATAGTTTCGAAAAGGATCACGAGGAAGCCGTTGTGGCGGCCAGTTTCCCGGTTCGCCGGATCGAACTGAGCGGTCCGCTGGATGATTTCTTCTTCGATCAGCCCTATCGCCATGTATTCGGCGCGTCGCGCGATGGTACGCAGGCCGTTGTCGTGCATATGGATGTGGGCCGTGAAATCGCCCAGGTGCCGCTGCCGGGTATGCCGCATCTGGGTTCCGGCATTACCTTCGATTATCAGGGGCGCCGTGTTCTGGCCACCCCCCACCTCAAGGAAGGCAAGGTCAGCGTCATCGACATGAAGAGCTGGGAGGTGGTGAAGGTCATCGACACCGAAGGCCCCGGTTTTTTCATGCGTAGCCACGAAAACAGCCCCTATGCGTGGGTCGACGTTTTCTTCGGTCCCAACAAGGACGCGGTTCACATTATCGACAAGCGCACCTTGAATATCGTCAAGACGCTGCGCCCGGTTCCCGGCAAAACCGCAGCCCATATCGAATATACCAAGGATGGTCGCTACGCGTTGCTGAGTATCTGGGAAATGGATGGCGCGGTGATCGTCTACGACATGGAAACGCTGGAAGAGGTCAAGCGCATCCCCTTCGTCAAACCGGTCGGAAAATATAATGTCTGGAATAAAATCTCACGGGACGAGGGAACCAGCCATTAAGTTCCGACGGGATTTGCCGGCCCTCAAGTTTGGCATTGCCGCACGCCTGCCAAGCTTGTAGACGGACCGGGGGTGCATTGTCGCGCCCGTAACGGTCACGGGGATAGAAGATGGCGGGTAGCGCGGTGCAGGTTTCCGGGGCGCGGGCGTCCGATCACCCCCAGCGCGCGATCTTGCTGGTATTTCTGGCGATTGCGATTCTGACCCTGCAGGACGCCGTCATCAAGTTGCTGTCGGAACGGCTTCCCGTCATCGAGATTCTCTTTATTCGCAGCCTGCTCATGCTGCCGGTCATTCTCGTGGTGGCGGCGGCGACGGGGCAACTGGGAAGGTTGAGAACCCGCCGGTACAGCTCGCATTTGCTGCGCGCGGTGCTGAATTTTCTCGCCTTCATCACCTATTTCGGGGCGCTGCGGCTGATGCCGCTGGCCGATACGCTGGCAATCGCTTTTTCGGCGCCGATCTTCATCGTGCTGTTCAGCGCGATCTTCCTGAAAGAGAAAGTGGGGCGCTGGCGCTGGTCGGCGGTCGCCATCGGATTTATCGGCGTGCTGGTCATGATTCGCCCGGGCGCATCGATGCTGGATTGGCCGGTGGTTCTGGCGCTTCTGTCCAGCATCTTTTATGCGCTTTGGATGTTGACGACACGCACCATGGCCGAGGATGAGTCGAGCCTCGGCATGCTGTTTTACGCCACGGTCTTTTTTGTCCTGGCCGGCGGCGCTTTAGCGCCTTTCGAATGGGTTACT
>JAOUMF010000187.1 GCA_029881615.1 Alphaproteobacteria bacterium
CTATCCTTTAGTGCCGTCAGCCTTTCTGGCTGTTCCGGTCATATAACCAAGCCGTGTTCTCTGTTTATTTTACAACGTTTAAAACCGGAACAAATTCAATAATAAATCTCTCAAAGCAAAATAATTAAACGTGGCCGACCGGCAACCGTCAATGCCGCAATGCTAAGCCATTGTGATTAACCCACTATTAAAGCTGGGGAGTATGGGCCATTCGGCAGGTTCATGCCGCTCCTTCAAGCTGCGGATGATACCAACTGGCACGACTATACGAAAGATTTATATAAAATATTATGAATCGGTGTCGATCACGTTGCCGCTATCCGTTTCCCGAAGCACTGAATTCAACGCGCCGTCCAGCCGCCATCGACCAGCAGGCTTGTTCCGGTGATCATCCCCGCGGCGGGCGACGCCAGGAATATCACGGCCGCGGCCACGTCGGCGGCCGTGGCCACCTTGCCCATGGGGATCATGCCCAGCACGAAATCCTTGAAGGCGGGATCGTTCAGCATCGGCCGGGTCATGGAGGTCTCGACGAAGGTCGGCGCCACCGCGTTGACCCGCACGCCCATCGGCGCCAGTTCGGTGGCCAGCGCCTTGGTCAGCCCCTCTATCGCATGTTTGGAAGTGCAATAGACCGCGCGGTTTGGGCCGCCGACATGGCCCATCGTCGATGACATGTTGACGATCGAGCCTTCCCCTTGCGCGACCATTACCCTGGCTGCCGCCTGCGCCACGACGATGGCGGCCCGGATGTTGAGGTCCAGCACCGTATCGAGGGATTCCGTGTCGATCTCCAGCAGGGGCTGGGGCCTGTTGGTTCCCGCATTGTTGAACAGGATATCCAGCCGGTTCAGCTCGCCGATGGCTTCCACGACCCTCGCATCGTTCGTCACATCCACCACCTGCGCGCGGGCTTTCCCGCCCGCCGCCTGTATTTCCGCCGCAAGGCTCTCGATTTCCGCCGCGGTGCGGCTCCAGACGACGACCTCGGCACCGGCCTCGGCGAACGCCAGCGCCGTTCCCCGGCCAATGCCTCGTCCGGCCCCGGTGATCAGCGCGACCTTGCCGTCAAGCCGCATGGAAAGAAGTGCGTCCCGGGGTTCGGTCGCGGTACTGCTGTCGGTCATGGCCGGTCTCCTTGTTTGGTATATCTGGCGGCGTTTCTTTTAGATGGTTGGATTGTCCAGCGGAAGCCCCAGGGCCACGCGCCCGAAGGTGGTTCCCGCAACATCCGTGTTGAAGGATATGTGCGATGCGACGGCATGGACGTCACGGAAGGCGCGCTGGATCGGGCTGCGCAGGTAAAGCCCGCCGCCCCCGGCCAACCGGTTGATCCGGTCCACCGCATCGACGCACAGCTTCACCGACCATGCGCCGTCGCGCCGATATTTTACCTTGCGGTCAAGGTCTGGCAGTTCGCCCCGCCGCGCGATCTCCATGGCGTCGGCGGTATGGGTCCGCATGATCAGGCGGGCGGCATCGATTTCCGCCGCCGCCTCGCCAACGGCGATCTGTACCGCCTGGAAATCACCCAGCTTTGCGCCGGTAAAGGCCGAGGCCTTCTTGCGTAACGCACCGACATGGCCGTCCCATGCCCCTTGTGCGATCCCCAGGGCCGTGCCGCACAGAACATAGGGAAAAACGGCGAACATGGGGATGCGGAACAGTGGCCCGGTATTGACTTCGCAACCGGGCATCCGGCCGTTCTTGATGTCCTCGACCGACAGCGTTCTGTATTCGGGCACGAAGGTCTCGGCGACCTCGATATCCTTGCTGCCGGTGCCGCTCAGCCCCGACACGTGCCAGGTATCGAGAATCTCGTACTGCGAACGGTGCAGCATGAATATTCGCATTTCCGGCGGGCCGTCCCCGTCTTCCGGCGCCACCATGCCGCCCAGCATGCTCCAGTCGCAAGGGTCGATGCCGCTGCAGAACGGCCAGCGGCCGCTGATCGTGAACCCGCCTTCCGTCCGCCTGGCCTTGCCCGCAGGGAAAACGAAGGAGGTGGCAATCAGCGTATCCACCGACTTATTCCAGACCTCGTCCTGGATTTGCTTCGGGAACATGGCCAGCATCCAGTGATGGCTCGACAGGTTGGTCAGGTTCCAGGCGCTTGACCCGCAGGCCCGGCCGACGATGTCGCCCAGCTCGATCAGGTCGCCGAAATCCAGCTCCGACCCGCCGATGCTGGCCGGTTGGAAGGCGCGGAACAGGCCCGTGTCGTGGAAATCCCGTTCGGTTTCGTCGGGAAGACGGCCCAAATCCTCGGCCTGTTGCGCGCGTTCGCGCAGCACGGGCAGAAGGTCCCATGCGCGGCCCATCAGTTCCTCGCGCGAAGGTGCGCCGGCTTGTCGTTTGGTGCTCATGGCGGGTCAGTCCAGCGGAAAGTTGAGTTCGATGGTGACCCCGTTGGGATCTTCCAGGAAAACCTGGCGCACGCCCAGAAGCGGCACCTCGCGCTCACGGGTCGCGATGCCGGCTTTCTCTATTCGCGCGCGCGTGGCGTCCAGATCGTCGGCCATGAAGGCCAGGTGATCGATGGCGCCGGTCCCAGTCAGGGCCGCCTCGTCGCGGTCGCCCAGATAATCGACCAGACCACTTTTGTCGTTCGGGTCGATGCCGATAATGTGGATGACGTCCTTGTCGCCGCAATAGAGCCAGGCGCCGGGAAATTTGAAAGGCGGCCTGTCGCCGTTTGTCAGCCCGAGAATCTGGACAAAGAAATCGCGCGTCTTTTCGACGTCGGCGGTGCGTATCGAGAAGTGATCCAGTCGTGTAAGTGCCATGATATGCAGCCCTGAAATGTGCTTTGTTTATCCGCCGATCTTTAGGTGGTCGTGGCTTCGAGAGTCGCGCCGGTCTTGTCGGTTTGCACTTCCATCATCTGCCGAACCACTGCTGGCGTGCCGTTCGCGAAGCTGGCAACCTGGGCCTCGATAACGCCTTCAATGTCCTCGGATGTTTCGAACTCATAAATCCATCGGCGAATGGCGATATAGAAGATGCCGCCATGCAGGCCCCAGGCAAGTTCGATTTCTCGCTCGCTGAACGGGACTTCCGCGGGGGTCGGCAGGTTCTGCTCGGCCCGAACCTCGGTCATGATGCGTTTCAGGATGCGGTCGCGGATCAGCGCCAGATAGCGGCGGTTGATATTGACGCCTTTCAATCCTGAATAGACAAAAATTCGAACCCACTCATAGGTGAAGATCGCCTTCACATAGGCCTTGTAAAAGGTGGACAGACGTTCTTTCAGGGGCAGCGAGCGGTCTTCCAGCAACTCTTCCCACCAGGGATTCCAGCGGCTGATATAGACCTCCTGATAGACTCGTTCGATCAGGTCGTCCTTGGTCGGGAAGTATCTGAAAATCAATGGCTGGGTAATGCCCAGCCGACGGGCCAGTTCACGCGTTTGCCCCTCGAACCCGACTTCGGCAAAGAAGCTTATCGCTTCCTGCACGATCATCTGTTCCCGCTCGTGGCGGGGGAGCCGTTTTCTTACCGGTGTATTCGTAACCTTTTCAACCTTGCTCTTTACGGTCTTTTCGCCGTTAGCCACGTTTTGTCGCCTCCCGCGGGTCGTTTCATTTCGGGCCAGATTATTACCATAACATTGACAAAGATGATTGTAATGTGTCAATTTCTTATCAATTGATAAACAGAAACTATGCCCGGGAATATCCGGTAACAATGTAGTCGGGCAGGGCAAAATGGCCTTGCCACAGGGAGAAAACATGAAACCGGCGCCATTTCATTATGAAAAGCCGGCATCGCTGGACGCAGTATTTAGCCTGCTGGACAAGCATGGTGACAATGCGCGAATCCTCGCCGGCGGCCAGAGCCTTCTGGCTACCCTGAACATGCGCCTTTCGGCGCCGGACCTCCTTATCGATATCACCGGGTTGGACACGCTTCGCGGGATAGCGGTCGATGGCGGGTTTTTGCGCATTGGCGCGCTGACCACCCATGCCGAGGTAAAGGGATCGGCGGATGTTGCCATGCACGCCCCGTTGCTGGCCCAGGTCATGCCCTTTATTGCCCATCCCGCGATCCGCAATCGCGGCACTTTCGGGGGTAGCTTGGCACATGCCGACCCGGCGGCCGAACTGCCAGCCTGCATGCTGGCGCTGGACGCCGAGATGGAAATCGCCGGCGCTTCGGGCAAGCGGTCGGTCAGGGCGGCTGATTTCTTTCGAGGCCTTTATGAAACCGATTTGAAACCTGGCGAGGTATTGATATCGGTCGCAATTCCAGTGCTGTCCGCCGGTTACCGTTCCGGATTTTCCGAGTTTTCACGCCGCAGTGGCGATTTTGCGATGGCTGGTCTTGCCGCTCACGCAAAATTTGAAAATGGCGTGTTGTCGGATGTGCGGTTGGCATACTGTGGTGTTGATATTCGCGCAGTTCGCGCCGCCGCAGCCGAACGGGTATTGGACGGCAAGCCCTTGAACGCCAACCTGCTGGACGAGGCAAAGGCGCGTCTCGCAGACGATCTCGACCCGCCCGACGACCTTCAGGCTTCCGGTAAGATGAAAATCCATCTTTCACAAGTCCTGCTGGGGCGCGTGCTCTCGGCAATGTCCAGCGCGAGCGAGGCATGAACATGGATCGCGAAATAAGCCTGACGGTAAATGGCGAAAGCGTGACGGCGCGGGTTGCGCCGCGTAAGAGCCTGGTTGATTTTCTACGGGAAACACTGGGCTTGACCGGGTCGCATGTGGGCTGTGAACACGGCGTTTGTGGCGCCTGCACGGTGCGGGTTGGCGGCGAAATCGTGCGTGGCTGCCTTACGCTGGCGGTACAGGCCGACGGCGCGGTGGTGGAAACCGTCGAAGGCGTATCGGACAGTGGTGAGATCGCGGCCCTGCAAGCGGCGTTTCTGGAACGCAACGCCCTGCAGTGCGGATTCTGCACGCCGGGGATCTTGTTGACGGCGACGGCGCTGCTGAAGGAAAATCCGGCGCCTTCGCGTGAGGAAATCCGCGAATATCTCTCCGGTAATTACTGCCGTTGTACCGGTTATCAGGCGATCGTCGATGCGGTGGAAACAGCCGCCGAAACAATTCGGGGAGGCGGCCGATGAGCGACAAGCCGCTATCCATCCAGGATCTGCCGAATTCCTATATCGGGCGCACCGTGCCGCGGCCGAATGCACGCCGCCTGTTGGAAGGGCGCGGTTGTTTTGTTGACGACATTACGCTGCCGCGCATGGCCCATGTGGCTTTTTTGCGCAGCCCTTATGCGCATGCGGAAATCAAATCCATCGATTTTGCGGCGGCTGCCGATTGTCCCGGCGTGATCCGGATTGTCGAAGGCCGGGAGATGGCGAAACATTGCACCCCCTGGGTCGGTGTGTTGAGCCATATGGTGGGGCTGAAATCGGC
>JAOUMF010000188.1 GCA_029881615.1 Alphaproteobacteria bacterium
GAATCGCGAGGCCCGCGCGTTGCGGGCGTTGCGCGACGTTGGCATGGAAGAACACGCCGCCCGTTTCCCCCATATGCTGTCCGGCGGCCAGCAACAGCGCGTGGCGCTTGCCCGGGCCCTGGTGGCGGGGCCATCGGTGGTGTTGCTTGACGAACCTTTCTCGGGCCTTGACGCAAGGCTGCGCGACAAGGTGCGCGATCAGACACTGCATGCTCTGCTGGAAAGCCAGGCGGCAACGCTGATGGTTACCCACGATGCCGAAGAGGCGATGTTCATGGCCGACCGGATCGCGGTCATGCGCGCGGGCAGGGTATTGCAGACCGGAACGCCGGACGAGCTTTATTGCCGCCCTGCGACGGCCTTCGTCGCCCAGCTTTTCGGTGAGGTCAACCGGTTGGAAGGCGTGGTTTCAGACGGCGGCGTCGTCACGCCGTTCGGTCCCCAGCCGGCGGCGGGACTGCCGGAAGGCGCCGAGGCCGATATCCTGATCCGGCCCGAGGCGCTGTACCTGTCGAAGGACGGGAAGGGCCCCAGCGGACGGGTAATTACATCGCATATGCTTGGACGGTCCAGCCTGGTCCATCTGTCGGTCGAGGACGGCACGGTAACGGGCCTGCATCTTCATGCCCGCATGCCTGGGCGCTTTCTGCCGGAAGAAGGGCAACTGCTTTCCGTTACCCTCGACACCAGTCAGACCTTTGTTTTTCCGGCCGGGGGCATTAAATAGATTTTAGTCTCGGCGGAGACGTTGCGGGAACGGAGGCTTTCTGCAATGATCCGCCGCTCAAAAACCATCGGGGCGCCGGCGGCGCGCCAAAGTGAGGAAATAGTATGGGTGCGTTTAGTATTTGGCATTGGCTGATTGTTCTGGCGGTCGTCCTGGTTCTGTTTGGCGGCGGCGGCAAGGTTTCGCGGCTGATGGGCGATTTCGGCAAGGGCCTCAAGAACTTCAAGAAAAGCATGAAGGACGACGAGGACTCGCCTGAAGATAATAAGGAAATTGAGGCCGACGCCACGCCGAAAGCCAAGGTGACCGCGTCCGAGAAGGACAAGGCCTCCAAAGGCTGATTCCGGCGTTTCCGTCTTTCCATCGTCACAGGTAATTTGCCGTAATGCTTGATATCGGCTGGGTCGAACTTTCCATTATTGCCCTGGTCACGATCATCGTGGTCGGGCCAAAAGAGATTCCGCGCGTGCTGCGCACGGTGACGCAGATCATGCGCAAGGTGCGCAGCATGGCCAGTGAATTTCAAAGCGGCATAGACGATCTGGCTCGCGAAGCGGAACTCGACGACCTGAAAAAAGATATCCAGCAGACCGCTTCCCGAGATTTTGCCAGTGAGTTGGAAAACAGCATCGACCCGACCGGCGAGATGACCGATTCAGTGCGCGATATCGAAAGCTCGCTGAAGGAACTCCCGGTCGAGAGCGCGGCGCCGCAAGATAAGCAAGAGAAGATAGACGAACCCGTCCAGGATATCGCGCCGCCCGCGGCGGATAAGCCCAAAAAAGCCGCGACAAAAAAGAGCACGGCGACCAAGAAGAGTAAAAGCGCGTGAGCGAGGATTTCGGAGAGGCAAAAATGCCCTTGCTCGATCATTTGATCGAGTTGCGCCAGCGCCTGATTTACTCGGCTGCCGGGTTGATTGTCGTATTTTTCGTCTGTTTCTATTTCGCGGGCGACCTGTTCAGTTTCCTTACCCAGCCGCTGGTCAATATCTGGATTGCGAACGGGGATCTGGCTGAGCACAGGTTCATTTTTACGGCCCTGCAGGAAAAGTTCTTTACCGATATCAAGATAGCCTTTTTCGCGGCCTTGTTCCTTGCCTTTCCGCTGATTGCCAGCCAGGTCTGGCTGTTTGTAGCGCCGGGCCTGTACAAGAACGAAAAGCGCGCGTTCCTGCCGTTTCTGGCGGCCACGCCATTCCTGTTTTTTACCGGCGCGGCGTTCGTTTATTATATTGTCATGCCGGTCGCCTGGAAGTTCTTCTATGAATACGGCGTCGATGCCGGCAGCGCCAATACCGCCAAGATCGAACTGGAAGCCCGGGTAGCCGATTATCTGGCCCTGTCCATGAGGTTGATTTTTGCGTTTGGCATCAGTTTCGAGCTACCGGTTGTTTTAACGTTGCTTGCAAGGGCGGGACTGGTAACCGCCCAAGGGCTTCGCGAAAAACGCCGTTATGCCGTCGTGCTGGCTTTCGTTGCCGCGGCGATCCTGACGCCGCCCGACCCCCTGAGCCAGATCGGTTTGGCGCTGCCTATCATCTTTCTCTACGAGATTTCCATCATCAGCGCCCGCATGGTTGAAAAAAGCCGTGTTGCGTCGGGTGCGATCGACGATCCCGACGAATGGGAAGATGACGATGAAGTTGAGGGCGATGCCGCGGCGACATCAACCGACGAGTCGGACAAGGATAAACCGAGCTGAATAAGGCTGCGTTCCTGAAAACTGGACGCACGCCTTATCGTTAGCGTATAACCGCCCGCGCATTCACCATGTCAGGGACTCGACATGCACGACCTTAAATTCATTCGCGAAACGCCCGAGATTTTCGACGCTGGCCTGTTCAGGCGAGGATTCCTGCCGCAGTCCGGCAAAATTCTCGAGCTCGACGCCGAGCGCCGTAAAGTCCAGACCACGCTGCAGGAAATGCTGAAACGGCGTAACGATGCTTCGCGCGCGGTTGGCGAACAAAAGAAAAAGGGCGAGGATGCCGACGCCCTGGTGGCCGAGGTTCAGGCGCTGAAGGAAAAAATTGCGGCCGCCGAGGGCGAGGAACGCGATATTGGCGCGAAACTGGATGAGATACTGGCCAGTCTGCCCAATCTGCCTGCCGCGGACGTGCCGGACGGTGACGACGAATACGATAATCTGGAAGTTCGCAGTCACGGCGATCCGGTGCGCCCCGCATTTACGGCAAAGGAACATTTCGATCTGGGCGAGGGGCTGGGGCTGATGAGCTTCGATCTCGCCGCCAAGATGTCCGGCGCGCGATTCGTAGTGTTGCGCGGAGCTCTGGCGCGGATGGAACGTGCGCTTGCCTCTTTCATGCTCGATCTGCATACGGTCGAGCATGGCTATACCGAAATCCTGCCACCTTACCTGGTCAAGGACAGCGCCTTGTACGGTACGGGCCAGCTGCCAAAATTCGCCGACGACTTGTTTCGCACCGAAGAGGGATTCTGGCTGATTCCGACTGCCGAGGTGCCGCTGACCAATCTGGTCGCGGGGGACGTCGTCGATGCGGCGCACCTGCCGATCCGGGTAACCGCCTGGACACCCTGTTTTCGGTCCGAGGCCGGCGCGGCGGGCAAGGATACCCGCGGCATGATCCGCCAGCATCAGTTCAGCAAGGTCGAGATGGTCAGTATCGTCGAACCCGACGAATCCGACAATGAACTGGAACGCATGACGAATTGCGCCGAGGACGTGTTGAAGCGGCTTGGCTTGTCATACAGGGTCGTCACGCTATGCACGGGCGATATGGGCTTCGGCGCGCGCAAGACATACGATATCGAGGTCTGGCTGCCCGGGCAGGGCCGCTATCGCGAGATTTCAAGCTGCTCCAATTGCGGCGATTTCCAGGCCCGGCGCATGGGCGCGCGGTTCAAGGCGGCGGGCGAAAAGGGAACTCGCTTCCCCCATACGCTTAACGGCTCTGGCGTGGCGGTCGGGCGTGCCCTGGTTGCCGTTCTGGAAAACTACCAGAACGAGGACGGCACGATCACGGTGCCCGAGGCTCTGCGCCCCTATATGGGCGGCCTAACGGTCATCGGCGCCTGAGCGGGCGGGTCCGGACATGTTCCAACCGCCGCTCGATCTCGCCAGCGCCCGTATCCTCGTCACCAACGACGATGGCATCAACGCACCGGGATTGAAGGTGCTGGAACGCGTGGCGCGGCAGTTTTCGCAGGATGTCTGGGTAGTGGCGCCGGAAACCGAGCAGAGCGGCGCCGGCCATTCGCTGACCCTTTCGCGGCCCCTGCGCCACAGGATCATTTCCGACCATCGCCACGCCCTCGATGGCAGCCCCACCGACTGCGTGCTGTTCGCCATGGAGCAGGTCATGGGCGGAAGGAAGCCCGACCTTGTATTGTCCGGCGTGAACCGGGGCGGCAATCTGGGCGAGGACGTGACCTATTCCGGCACGGTCGCCGCGGCCATGGAAGCGACATTGCTGGGCGTGCCCGCCGTTGCCTTCAGCCTGGCCGCCCGACACGGAGAGCCGATCCACTGGGGCGCCGCCGAGGAACATGCTCCGGCGATCCTGCAAAAGCTGGTATCCACCGCCTGGCCGCGCGACGTTTTCATGAATGTGAATTTTCCGAACCTGTTGCCCGAAAAGATAATGGGGACACGAATCGTATCGCAGGGTCGCCGCCAGTCGGATTACAATCTGATCGCGCTGACTGACCCGCGCGGCAACCCCTATTACTGGATCGGGCCGCAACATGAAGGCGATCTTCTTCGCCATGACGATACGGACTTTCACGCGATCGCGGATGGCGCGGTGTCGGTGACGCCCCTGCATGTCGATTTGACCCATGACGGCGCCTTGAAAACCCTGCGCGAGGTCTTCGAATGAACGCCGAGGAGGCGAGGGCCCGCCTCGTGCTTGAATTGCGCGGCGAGGGAATTGACGACGACAGGCTGCTGGCGGCAATGGAGCGTGTGCCCCGGGACATGTTCGTGCCGCGTCCTTTCCAGCATCAGGCCTGGGATAATGTCGCCTTGCCGATCGATTGCGGCCAGACCATCAGCCAGCCTTCGGTGGTAGCGCGGATGACCCGGGCACTTGATGTGGACGAGCGCATGAAGGTGCTGGAGATCGGCACCGGCTCGGGTTACCAGACCTCGATTCTGTCCTATCTTTGCCGCCGCGTTTATACGATCGAACGGCATCGGGAACTGCTGACTCAGGCCGAATCGCGGCTGGAAACGCTGCGCCGGCGCAACGTGACGGCCAGACTGGGCGACGGCTCGAAAGGCTGGCCTGAACAGGCGCCCTTCGAACGGATACTGGTTACCGCCGCCGCAATCGACATTCCGCCCCAACTGTCCGGGCAACTTGCTATCGGCGGGATCATGGTCGTGCCGATCGGCGACGATTCGAACAGCCAGCGCATCGTGCGGGTAACGCGTCAGGAAGACGGGCTGGATATCGACGATCTGGGGCCGGTGAAGTTCGTGCCGCTGGTTTCGGACCGTGCGGCCGAACAGCTTTCCGGCGGTTGACGCCAGGGCATGCCTGTAACTGTTCCCGGTGTTATTTCCGTGTCGAAAAAAAAAGCATATAGTTGGGGCATGATTCGCAAAGTGATTCGATTCGCCCCGACAATAGCGATGCTGGCCGGCCTTGTGCTGGTTACCAGC
>JAOUMF010000189.1 GCA_029881615.1 Alphaproteobacteria bacterium
CTTATATTGTACCGGCAGATGCGGAAGACCGGAAACATCCCGGCGGCGCCGCAAGCCGTGCCCCCCGACTGAGACAAACGGATGAATATGTAATGGAAGAATATTTGCTGGCCAACGAACAGCCGATCCGTCTGACGATCTTTCTGGGCGTATTCGCCGTGATGGCGTTGTGGGAAACCTTTGCGCCGCGCCGCGCACGATCCCATGCACGGCTGCAACGCTGGCCCAGCAACATCGGCCTCGTCGCGTTGAATACCGTAATCCTGCGCGTCGCCTTTCCGGTGGCGGCGATAGAATTCGCGGCCAGCATTCATGGTGGCGGACTCGGCCTGATGGGGCTGTTCGATCTGCCGGGCTGGATGGAGTTTCTGATCGCCGTCGTCATCCTGGACTTGGCCATTTATCTCCAGCATGTGCTGTTCCACGCGGCGCCGTCCCTGTGGCGGCTGCATCGCATGCATCATCAGGATCTGGATTTCGACGTCACCACCGGCGCCCGCTTCCATCCCATTGAAATCCTGCTGTCCATGGGCATCAAATTCATGGTGATCGCGGCGCTGGGGCCGTCGGCGGCGGCCGTGCTGGTGTTCGAGGCGCTGCTGAACGGCATGGCGATGTTCAACCACGCCAACGCCCGGCTCCCGTTGGGCCTGGACGCAGTGGTACGGCTGTTTGTCGTCACGCCCGACATGCACCGGGTCCACCATTCGATCCTGCCGAACGAGACCAACAGCAATTTCGGATTCAACCTGTCGGTCTGGGATCGTCTGTTTGGAACCTACCGCGCCCAACCCGCCGCCGGCCATGATGCCATGACCATCGGCATCGAACAGTTCCGCGACAAACGTGAATTATGGCTGGATCGGCTGTTGTCGCAGCCGTTGCGCGGCAAGGCCGGGGATTACCCGATCAACCGTCGAACCCCTTAGGATTCAACCTTCTTGCTGGCGCCGCCGGTAAGAAAAATACGGCTTGGCGGCAGCTTTACCGTGGCGGTGGTGCCCAGCCCGGGTTGACTGGCCAGTTCAAGGGTTCCGCCATGCAGTTCCACCAGCGCCTTGGTAACCGGCAGCCCCAGCCCGGTACCGATATCTCCCTTGACCAGCGGATTGCCCACCTGACCAAAAGGTTCCAGCGCCTTGGGAATATCCTCGGAAGCCATGCCAACACCGTTATCGCTCACGCTGAACATGAAACCTGTTTCAGGATGGGTAAACACCGTGGAAACGATCCGCCCGCCCCTGGGGGTATGTTTGATGGCATTCGACAGCAGGTTGAACAATATCTGAAGTATCTTGCGCCTGTCTGCCAACAACAGGGGCGGATCATCGGGCAGAATCAACGAAACCTGTAGCCCATCGGCGATAATGCGATGGTCCAGCAGGGTTCGGCAGCCCTCATATACCTGGCCGAAATCCACCACCTCCTCTTCCAGCTCCAACTTACCGGACTCGACCTTGGCCAGATCCAGCATGTCGTTGATGAGATCGAGAAGATGCTTGCCGGAACTGTGGATATGCCCGGCATATTCAAGATAGCGTTCGTTTTCGACCGGTCCGATCGCCTGTAGCTTGACCATCTCCGCAAACCCGATGATCGAATTCAGCGGAGTTCGCAACTCATGGCTCATATTGGCGAGAAAATCGGATTTGGCCCTGTTTGCCCGACGTTCCTGCTCGCGCGCATGGAACAGATTATCGGCGGTCCGGCTTAGCTCCTCTCCCTGCTTTTCCAGCAGATCGCGGGTCATTTCCAGTTCGGCGATTCGTCCTTCCAGGGCAATGCGGTAATTTTCCACCCGTTCCAGCGCGGTATCCAGGGCATGTGCCGGCAAAATCCATAACACAATGACAACACACCCGGACAAAACCATGCCCAGCAACAGGCCAATCGCGGAAAATTGCAGAATTCCGTGTGGATGTCCCGCAATCTTCACGTTGCCGACCACTGCTTCGCCATCCGTGATATCGGCGACCCCGGTAACGGAAAACCAACCGGGATGCACCCCATCCTTGGCAATAACGCCACCGTTCCAGTCCCGAACTTCATACCAGACCGTATACTCGTCGCTATGAGTCATGGAGACGATTCTATCCAGCTGCTTCCTGTCCAGTGCCCAGCCGGTGGAATCCGCCCTGGCCTGCAGCGAGATCAGTTCGGCCGCGCGCGCGGCCTCGATTCGGACATGGGTAACTTCGCCAAGATATCCAAAGCCAAAAAACAGACCGGAAATAGCCAACAGGGCAGTCACGGCAAATACCGCCGCCACCTGTTTCATGCGGTGCCGCAAACGCAATTCCACTTTATGATCCGGCTGAATCAAATCCGTCATAATTCAACGATGGCCGCCCCAGCATCTCGATAAAACGAAGAATCCCGCAACGAATCGGCCCGATAGCTCCTCTGCTCAACAACAGGCAGCCCATGACAATGGCCATTCCATGCACATCGGCCTGCAGCCGGAAAATACCCCAACGAAGTAAAGCCGCCGTTAAGCACCATTACGAAATAGAAGAAATATCCATTACATTCGGCCGAGGCCGCGAAATACCGAACACCGGCGTAAACGCGCCGCGGGCGATTGCGCCACGCGATGGGCATGCTATAAGGGCGCGATAGAAATTTCAGGGAACATGAAAACCTTGTCCACGCGGAAAAACGTACTGGTGCTCAACGGCCCCAATCTGAATATGCTGGGAACGCGAGAACCAGCCATTTACGGCAGCACGACGCTGGCCGATATAGAAGCCGCCTGTGTCTCGCATGGCGCGGCGCTGGATCTGGCCGTTACCTGCCGGCAATCGAACCTGGAAGGCGAACTGGTTACCTGGATTCAGGAGGCCCGCGGCGTCCAGGCCGGCATTATTCTCAATGCGGGTGCCTATACCCATACATCCATTGCCATTCCCGACGCGCTGACGGCGGCCGAAGTTCCCTTCATCGAACTACATCTTTCCAACGTTTTCGCGCGCGAAGAGTTCCGGCATCACTCATGGCTTTCACCCTTGGCGAAGGGGGTTATTTGCGGCTTCGGCGCAAAAGGCTATAGTCTCGCTCTGGACGCCATGGCCGACATCTTAGACTGAACAGCAGGACCAACATGCCAACAAAGAAGACAGCCGATTTCAACAGCAAGCTGATCGGCGAAATCGCCGAGATCATGTCCGACTCTGGCCTTACCGAGGTAGAGATAACACAGGGCGACAGCACGCTTAGGCTTTCCAAGCAGACCAATGTGGTGACCACCGCGGCCCCCGCGATGATGCAGGCTGCGCCCGCGGCCGCACCGGCGGCGGCAGCCACCGCGGCCCCAGCCGCAGCGGCGCCCGCGGCCCCCGCGGCAGATCACCCCGGTACGATTTCCTCGCCAATGGTCGGCACCGTCTATCTTGCCCCCTCGCCCGGCGCGCCCAATTTCGTTTCGGCCGGTTCGCAGGTCAAGGAGGGTGACACAATGATGATCATCGAGGCGATGAAAGTCATGAACCCGATCACCGCACCACACGGCGGCACGGTCAAGGCGATCATTGTGTCGGATGCCCAGCCGGTGGAATTCGGCGACCCCCTTATCATCATCGAATAGGCGGGCGACAGTGTTCGAAAAAGTCCTCATCGCCAACCGCGGCGAAATCGCATTACGCATCCACCGCGCCTGCAAGGAAATGGGCATTAAAACGGTGGCGGTTCATTCCACCGCCGATGCCGACGCCATGCATGTGCGGCTGGCCGATGAATCGGTCTGTATCGGCCCCCCCTCTTCGGCCCTGAGCTATCTGAACATCACCGCGATCCTGTCGGCGGCGACCATTACCGGCGTCGACGCGATCCATCCGGGTATCGGCTTCCTGTCGGAAAACGCCAAATTCGCCGAGATGATCGAGGAGCACGGCTTCACCTTCATCGGCCCGACGCCCGAACATATCTCCATGATGGGCGACAAGATCACGGCCCGCAGCGAGGCCATGAAGCTGGGCATTCCCTGTGTTCCCGGCTCCGACGGCGCCGTCGAGGACATTAACGAAGCGATCGAACTGGCCAACGGCATCGGCTATCCGGTGATCATGAAGGCGACCGCCGGCGGCGGCGGCAAGGGCATGCAGGTGGCCTATTCGGCCGACGAAATCCCGGGCAAACTGTCGCTCTGCCGTACCGAGGCCAAAGCCGCCTTCGGCAATGACGACGTCTATATCGAGAAATATCTGGGCCAGCCGCGCCATATCGAAGTGCAGGTTCTGGGCGACGGACAGGGCAATGTAGTGCATCTGGGAGAGCGCGACTGTTCGCTGCAGCGCCGCCATCAGAAGGTGCTGGAAGAAGCCCCCTCACCGGCCCTGAACGCCGAGGCACGGGCGAAGATCGGCAAAATCGTCACCGACGCCCTGTCGAAAATCAAATATCGCAGTGCCGGCACCATCGAGTTCCTGTACGAAAACGGCGAGTTCTATTTCATCGAAATGAACACCCGCCTGCAGGTCGAACATCCGATCTCGGAAATGATCTGCAATATCGACCTGGTACGCGAACAGTTGCGGGTCGCCACCGGCGCGCCGCTGGGCTATGGCCAGGAAGCCATCAAGATGTCCGGCCATTCCATCGAATGCCGCATCAATGCCGAGCATCCGGAAACCTTCATCCCCTCGCCGGGGCGCATCACCGACTATCACGCGCCGGGCGGGCTTGGCGTGCGTGTCGATTCGGCGATCTATTCGGGCTATGCCGTGCCGCCCTATTACGACAGCCTGATCGCCAAACTGATCGTCCACGGCTCCACCCGAAACGAATGCCTGATGCGGCTGCGCCGCGCGCTTGAGGAATTCGTGGTGGGCGGCGTCAACACCACTATTCCGCTGCATCAGAAACTGATCTCGGATCCCGACTTCCTGAACGGGGATTACGATATCCACTGGCTGGAAAAGTGGATGGGCGAAGAGTAATCTGGCCTCGAATGAGGTGAGTCTGTAGAATAAGCCGGAACAGCGGCCTCGCTCGGCCGTCGCCTGAACAAACAGGGTGTTGACGCATGGAAATGCCCGACCTGACCCCGGATATGCTGCTGCGGGCATACGCGATTGGCGTATTTCCCATGGCGGAAGATCGGGACGATCCGGACCTGTTCTGGGTGGACCCGCGCATGCGCGGGATCATCCCCCTGGACGACTTTCATGTTCCCAAACGCCTGCGGCGAACAGTACGCGGCGATAAATTCCACGTCACGGTCGATACGAATTTCGAAGCGACGATCGAGGCCTGCGCGCAATCGACCGAAGAGCGTCCGCGCACCTGGATCAACGACCGCATTATCATGCTTTACAGCTCGCTCTATCATCTGGGTTATGCCCACAGCGTCGAATGCTGGCGCGCCGGCGAGATGGTT
>JAOUMF010000190.1 GCA_029881615.1 Alphaproteobacteria bacterium
TGTACCGATTGGTCCAGCTTCGATCCGAAGCCGCCGCCACAGGCCGAAGGAATGATGCGTACCCGGTCGCGCCCGATACCGAGGATGTTCGCTGTTTCCTCAAGGTCCATATAGGGCGACTGGGTGGTGACGAATATCTCGATCCGGTCGCCGACGCGCCGCGCCCAGCCGGCCTCGGGCTCGATATAGGCATGTTCGACGAAGCCGGTTTCCATGCGGGCCTCGGCGGTATGCGCGGCCTTGGCAAAGGCCTTGTCCGGGTCGCCTTTCAGCAGTTTTCCCCGGGCCAGGATGTTGTCGGGCTTGTCCTCCTGCACCGCCGGCGCGCCGTTCGCCAGTCCACCATCGATGCCGATCACCGGTTCCAGCACCTTCCATTCGATGGGCAGGTCTTCGTCGCGGACAGCGCGGATCGTTGCCTCGTCGCCGACCAGCGCGGCTACCGCTTCGCCCCGGAAACGAACGATGCCGTCGGCCAGCGCCGGCTGGTCCTTGATATGGGGATAGATGCCGAAGCCGTTGAGCCCGGGCACGTCGGCCGCGGTAATCAGGCGAACCAGGCCAGGGAACTTTTCATGCAAGGGCTCGATACTGCCAATCGTGAAGCGCGCCCGGGGATGGGGCGAACGCACGGCGCGAAGCCACAGCGTCCCTTCCGGCGCGGCGTCGGCGGCATAGATCTCGGCGCCGGTCAGCTTGGGCCGCCCATCCACCTTGGACATGCGGGAACCCACCGCCTCGCCGGCGGCGGGGGCGGTGGCCGGTGGTGAATTGTCCGCATCCATCACCGCCTCGATAATCTTGCGATAGCCGGTACAGCGGCACAGCACGCCGCCCAGCGCATCCTTTACCCGCTGTTCGTCCGGCCTTGGCTCGGCGCGCAGAAGTTCCGCCGCCGCCATCAGCATGCCGGGCGTGCAGATGCCGCATTGCGCCGCGCCATGCCGATGGAAGGAATCTTGCAGTTTCCGCATCGCCGGATCGTCGGCCAGCCCTTCGACGGTTTCGATCCGCCGGCCTTCGGCCTGGGCCGCGGGGACCAGGCAGGCGCAGAGCTGCGCGTCGTCGACAAGTACCGTACAGGCCCCGCAATCGCCGGCCTCGCAACCGACCTTGACGCCGGTCAGGCCCAGTTGCAGCCGCAACACGTCGCTTAGCCGCGCCATCGGCTCGGCCTCGACTTGGGTATGCCGGCCATTGACGGTAAAGGCGATGGTTCTGGTCATGCCATCCCCTCGCCAAGTTCACGCAGCGCCCGGCATAACAGGGTCAGCGCGGCATCCAGGCGATAGCCGGCGGTCGCGCGCACGTCGTTGATGGGGCTTAGCGGGGCCAGGTGGGACGGGTCGGGAATTCTGCCCAACCCGGTGTCCAGGGGGCATCCTCGTAACGCGGCCTCCAGCGCCGGAAGCCTTTGCGCCACGGGCGAGCAGGCGCCCACCGCAATCCGTGCTTCCGCAACGGTTCCATCGGTCGCCGGGGCCAGCAGTACGGCGACCATGGCAATCGAAATAACCAGATAACTGCGCGCGCCCAGCTTCAGGAAATCGCCGTGCGCGCCGTCCGGTGTTTTCGGGATCAAAAGGGCTGTAACCAGTTCGTCCGTGCGGCGCCCGGTGGCGCGGTTGCCGGTAATGAAATCGCCGACGGGCAGGGTGCGCGTCGACCCGGTCGAACTCAACTCCACCGCCGCGTCCAGTACCAGCAAATTCGGCACGCCGTCCGCCGCGGGCGAGGCATTGCAGACATTGCCGCAGATCGTGGCGGCGTTTTGCACTTGCGCCCCGCCGATCCGCCGCGCCGCCGCCTTCAACCCGTCGAAGGCGGGGGGCAATTCGATGCGGTTCAGGTCCGACCATCGCGCCATTGCGCCGATACGCCAATGATCGCCGGCGTCGGTAATGCCGGTCAGGTCGGGAATCGCGGTAATGTCCAGAATATCGTCGTCAAGCGGCAACCCGACGCGCGCCGGATAATAATCGGTGCCGCCTGCCAACAGGACGCGGGGGCCCGTTGCCAGCGCATCGAGCGCGTCTTTTATGGATTGCGGGCGCAGATAACTGCCCATGGTCGCACCCCGCATAAACCGCCGCCGCGCAACAAGCCCGGCGCGGCCTTAATTGTACGCATGCGTATAGATTAAAGACCCGCGGTACCCTTATGTCAAGGGGGGCAGCAATCGGATCGCCAAATCAGGTGATTCTGGTCAAGAGTTCGAGGAGCCGTTTTTGATCTTCCGGCTTCAGCGTTTCCAGCGTTTCGGCGGTGATTTTCTTTCCTAGCGGGATCAACCGCTCGACCATTGCCTCGCCTTCCGGCGTCAGGCTTAGCAGGGTGCGCCGACGGTCTTCCGGATCGTCTTTGCGGCTGATCAGGTTTTTGGCCAGCAGGCGTTGGGTCACGCCCTGGCTGGTTGCCGGATCCATGGCCACCGAACGGCCGAGCCGGTTTTGCGAGACTGTGCCGAAATCACGGACCTTTACCAGCGCGGCGAACTGTGGCGGCGTCAGGCCCTCAGTCATGGTTTCCTGAAAAATGGCGCTTGCGCGTTGGTGGGCGCGACGCAGCAGATAGCCGATCTGTTCTTCCAGAACATAGTCGCCGCCCTCGCGCGGGGGCTTTTTTTCAACTTCAATCACGGTATCTGGGTCCTTCGGCCCACTATATTCCAATTTGTTAACTGTTAGCTGTCTAGATAGGGCCGAATCACCCATGCGACAAGTAACCCGCATGTGATAGAAGAACATTAGTGCTGCGGCGAATCGTTGCAGACCTTGCGGGAGAAATATGTGTCGCAGACAATTTTTAAGAATGCAATGCTGCTGGACGCCGATGGCGGCGCGCTGATTGGTCCCTGTAATGTGCTGGTCGAGGGCGGCCTGGTTGCCTACATCACCACCGGTCCAATTCGGCGCAAGGGCGCGGCAACATACGATATAAAGGGCAAAACTCTGATGCCCGGCTTGTGTGATGCCCATGTTCATGTAACGGCCGCAACGCCCGATTTCGTGGCGCTGCGCCGCTGGCCGGTATCCTACGTTACGGCCCGTGCCTCGGAAATTCTGCAGGGCATGTTGATGCGTGGCTTTACCACGGTGCGCGATGCCGGCGGCGCCGATTTCGGCCTCGCCCAGGCAGTGGATGAGGGTTATATCGTCGGCCCGCGGATATTGTATTGTGGCAAGGCATTGTCGCAGACCGGTGGTCATGGCGACATGCGCAAGCCCGGAGAACAGTCCCCGGATCAATGCTATTGCAGTGCCGGCCTGGGACATGTGGTTGATGGCGTGGCCGAGGTAAGGCGCGCCGCGCGCGACGAAATCCGCAAGGGCGCCAGCCATATCAAGATCATGGCATCGGGCGGCGTGACCTCGCCCACCGACCGGATCGGCAATCTGCAATTCTCGCTCGAGGAAATCTCGGCCATTGTCGATGAGGCGGAGGCCGCTGGCCTTTACGTGATGGCGCATGCCTATAGTGCCGAGGCGGTGAACCGGGCGTTGGAATGTGGCGTTCGGTCGATCGAGCATGGCAATTTTCTGGATCGCGATTCGATCGATCTTTTCAAGAAGATGGATGCCTTTCTGGTGCCCACGCTAGGCGCCTATCACGCGCTGGCCGACGAAGGGGTCGAGGCCGGATTGCCGGCCGAGATGCTCGGCAAATTGGCTGAAGTGATGGATGCCGGCAAGGTTGCGCTGGAACTGGCCGACAAGCATGGCGTCAAGATTGCCTTCGGCACCGACCTTCTTGGTTCGATGCATCGGCGCCAGAGCGACGAATTCACCCTGCGCGCCCAGGTCCAGACCTCGCGCGCCGTGCTTCGCTCGGCCACCATCACGGCAGCCGAACTGTTCGGTCTGCAGGGCCAGATCGGCCTTATCGAGGAAGGCGCCCAGGCCGACCTGCTGGTGATCGACGGCAACCCCATCGACGATCTGACCCTGCTGCAACATCAGGGCAAACACATGCTGGCCATCATGAAGGGCGGGGTGTTTTACAAGAACGAACTGGGGTAAGGGTTCGGCCTCTTTCCCGCGCGACCTGGCCTGCCATATTATGGCATACTGGCCGTGAGGCAGTATTCGCGGGGAGATATCGATGAGCAATGTGACGCCGTTTCGGCGTGGGGCGCCGGGACAGCCTGGGCTATCGGCCGGGCGCGCGGGCGGGATGGCGATCGTCATGCTGGCCTCGCCCGACCACGGCGTTGGCCGCACCATGCTGGCCGCCCATATCGCCGTGCAGGCCGAACAGACCGGCGATGGGCCGGTCGGCGTGCTGGATATGGATCCCAAGGGCGACCTGTTTCAGTGGTGGAATCGCCGTCAGGGCAAGGTGGATGCGCCGGCTTTCGGCGCATGCTGCGATGCCACGGGCGTTTCGTTGACGTTGGAAGGCATGCGGGCCGGCGGTGCCAGGCTGTGCATCATCGACACCGCCACGGGCGACGCCGAGGCATTGGCGCCGGTCGCCGCGGTCGTCGACATGGTGGTTATTCCTTGTGATTCCGGTGCCGGGGCGGCGGGCGATGCGGCGGCGCTGGGCCGGGCCTTGGCGAAACAGACCGCTGTCGCCCATGTGATAAACTGCCGGGCCTATTCTGGCGGCGAGGACGGCAACGCGCTGGCGGCGATGGGCGGCGGCTGGCCTGCCGGCACGGTGCAACAGGCCAACGCCTACGCCATCGCCATGACCGCCGGGCGAACTGTCATCGAAAGCCACGCGGGTTCCGATGCCGCGCGAGACATCGCCGAAATCTGGAGAAATCTGCGAGGGATACTGGTGGCGGGTTAGGAATTGGCGCGCTTCTGTTCTCTCTCTGTTAACAATGTTATGCAATAAATCGTGCAGGCGGTGGCGGGCTGTGCTATTCGCAACAGCCGGGGTGAAATCAAGGAACTCGAATGAACGATTCGGCATATTACGGGCTTTCCGAGGCTGAACTGCGCGAACTGGGGCAGCGCTTTCGCGCGGGCCTGGGTATTATTGCGGTGGCATCGGGCGCCAAGGGTTCCGGAAAATCGACGCTGGCGGCCAACATCGCTATCCAGGCGCCGCGCGCCGGGCTTGGGCCGATGGTGCTGATGGATGCGGCGCGCCGTGGCGGGCTGACCCAGTGGTGGGATAAGCGGCGCGGACAGAAGCCTCAACTTTCTTCGCTTGGCGGCGCCTCGCGCCTGGGCGACACGGTAGAGCGCCTTCATGGCATGGGCGCCAAGCTGATCATCATCGATACCGGGCCGGATATGGACGAGATGGTCGAGCAGGTGCTGGCCATGGCCAGTCTGGTGGTCATTCCCTGCCGGCCGGAACGTAACGACGTGTTCGCCGCCGATATGACCTCGGAAGTAGCCCAGATGCTGGGCACC
>JAOUMF010000191.1 GCA_029881615.1 Alphaproteobacteria bacterium
GTGGTGGGGTCTGACGTTCAGCTCGATGATCTCGGTAAAGTCCTTTTCGTTATAGCCGCTGCGGTCGACGCAACCGACTTCGAGCACGTGTTTTCCGATATCGAGCGCGATCTGCTCGTCCAGCTTCAGCACGGCGGAGTCGATCTTCTTGCCGTCCACTGTCAGGATCTGCACGGTTTCCTCCTCGCTCAAGACGATGGACCCCAACAGGCCCAGGTTGCTGGTTCTCACGACGGCCTTCCGGCCGGCCCCGACGTCTGAAAGGTCTTCTCTGGACAATTCCGTCGTGCCGCATGACGCGACCAGGAGGGCGAATAATACCGTTACTGCTTTCTTCATTACCGTCTCGATTCACGTCGTTCCAGTGGCGCGGAGTTTGACTGATACATCATGCCATATGAACAGCGTGTTAATCGAAAGACCTTGCACATACATATAATGATCGACCGCATAAGGGCATGCCGTGCATCGCCGCCCGTCTTCGCCCACTTGCCCGCGCGCATGCCCGGTGTTAGTTTCCGCGCTGCTCTCCGCGTCGGGGGGTGGAACCTGAATTTTGATAGTTTGAAGAGGCTTGAATGTCGCTCGACAAGGCCACGGTGGCGCGGATTGCGCATCTCGCCCGGATACATGTGCCCGAACAGGATCTTGAGCCGCTCGCGGGCGAACTCTCGACGATCCTGGATTGGGTGGAACAGCTCGCCGAGGTCGATACCGACGGCGTGGCGCCGATGACGTCGGTCGTCGAGATGACGGCCCGCTGGCGCAAGGACGAGGTAACCGATGGCGATTGCGCCGAGGATGTGCTGGCCAACGCGCCCGAGGCCGAGATGGGCTTCTATACCGTGCCGAAGGTGATGGAATGAGCAGCGAACTTACCGGCCTGACCCTGGCCACCGCCCGCGATGGGCTGGCCAAGGGGGATTTCACCTCGGTCGAGCTGACCCAGGCGCATGTGGCGGCGGTGGAGGCGGTGCGCCCGTTGAACGCCTATATCACCGAGACGCCGGAAAAGGCGCTGGAAATGGCCGCCGAATCCGACAAGCGAATCGCCGCCGGCAAGGCGGGCGCCATGGAAGGCCTGCCCATCGCCATCAAGGATCTGTTCTGCACCAAGGGCGTGCTGACCACTGCCGGCAGCCATATTCTGGACGGTTTCCATCCGACCTATGAATCCACCGTTACGGCCAACCTGTTCGGCGCCGGCGCGGTGATGCTGGGCAAGGTGAATCTGGACGAATTCGCCATGGGTTCGGCCAATATGACCAGCTATTACGGCGCGGTCGAGAACCCCTGGAAGCGCAAGGACGACAAGAAGACCAAGCTGGTGCCAGGTGGCTCGTCCGGTGGTTCGGCGGCGGCGGTGGCCGCGCGCGCGGCCCTTGCCGCGACCGGTACGGATACCGGCGGCTCCATCCGCCAGCCGGCTTCGTTCACCGGTATTGTCGGGCTGAAGCCCACCTACGGGCGCTGCTCGCGCTGGGGTACCGTGGCCTTCGCCTCGTCACTCGACCAGGCCGGACCGATGACACGCAGTGTGCGCGACGCGGCCATCATGCTGGGTGCCATGGCCGGGTTCGATCCCAAGGATTCGACCAGTATGGACAAGCCCGTGCCGAATTTCGAGGCGGCGCTGGACGGTGGCGTCAAGGGCATGCGAATCGGCATTCCCAGGGAATACCGTATGGACGGCATGCCGGCGGAAATTGAAAAGCTGTGGCAGCAAGGCATCGGCTGGCTGAAGGGCGCCGGCGCCACGATCGTCGATATCGACCTGCCGCACACCAAATATGCGCTGGCGGCCTACTACATCGTCGCCCCGGCCGAGGCCTCATCGAACCTGGCGCGCTATGACGGGGTGCGCTATGGCTTGCGCGTTCCCGGCCAGACCTTGCAGGAAATGTACGAAAACACCCGCGCCGAGGGTTTTGGCCGCGAAGTGAAGCGTCGCGTGCTGATCGGAACCTATGTGTTGTCGGCGGGCTATTATGACGCGTATTATCTGAAAGCGCAGAAGGTGCGTTCACGCATTGCCGGGGATTTCCGGGACGCTTTCGATCATGTCGATGCGATCCTTGCCCCGACGGCGCCGAATGCGGCCTTCGGCCAGGGCGAGAACATGGACGATCCGATCGCCATGTATCTCAACGATGTATTTACGGTGCCGGCGTCGCTGGCGGGGCTACCGGCCATTTCAGTGCCGGCTGGCCTGTCGGCGGAAGGGTTGCCGCTGGGTCTGCAAATTATCGGCAGGCCGTTCGACGAGGAAACCGTGCTGCGCGCGGCGCGGAGCCTGGAAGATGCAGCGGATTTTGATACCAAGCCGGATTTTATTGCCGGGAGGTAATAGTCTATGCGTTTTGTTGGCGTTCATTATGCAATAACCGCGGAGCAGCGGGACGGTTTACTGGGACAGGCGGACGATGCGGCAAAGATGGAATTCTTTGGCGGCATCGAGGAGGCCTTCGACGAAGAACACGGCCAGATTTGCGATAATGCCTGGGAGGCTATTCATTGCTGTCTGACCGATAGCCCAAAACCTGATGCCAAGGCCGGGGCCGCGCCTGACAATCTGGCTATTCTCGGTGGCCAGCAGGTGTTGAAAAGCGAGAAGGAATATATCATCCGTCTCGCCGAGGCCGATCAGGTGGGGGCGGTGGCCGCGGCGTTGAAGGGCAAGGACAAGGCCTGGATGCAGGCGATGTTCGCGAAACATAGCCCCGATGACGGCCAGGATGTTATCGATGTGACCTGGGACTGGTTCGAGAAGGTCCGGGATTTCTTTGTACGGGCGGCCAAGAATGGCCGAGCCGTGCTGTTTACGGCGGATCAATAAACGAAACCATACTGCGGATCGTAAAAGACATGACAATGCTAGAGGGCCGCACAGGCTCGTGGGAGGTCGTCATCGGCCTCGAAGTCCACGCCCAGGTAATCTCGAACGCCAAGCTGTTCAGCGGCGCGTCCACGGCTTTCGGCGCCGAGCCGAACAGTCAGGTCAGTATTGTCGATGCGGCGATGCCGGGCATGCTGCCGGTGGTCAACGAGCGCTGCCTGGAACAGGCGGTTCGCACCGGGCTGGCGCTGGGGGCAAAAATCAATCTGCATTCGGTCTTTGCGCGCAAGAACTATTTCTATCCCGATCTGCCCCAGGGCTATCAGATTTCCCAGTTCGAGGAACCGATCGTCGGCGAGGGCGAGGTGCTGGTCGATATGGAGGACGGCGTGACCAAGACCGTCGGTATCGAACGGCTGCATCTGGAACAGGATGCCGGCAAATCGCTGCATGATCAGAGCCCGGCGAAGAGCTTCATCGACCTCAACCGGTCCGGCGTGTCGCTGATGGAGATCGTCTCCAAGCCCGACATGCGCTCGGCCGAGGAAGCGTCGGCCTATGTTTCCAAGCTGCGTTCGATCCTGCGCTATATAGGATCCTGCGACGGCAACATGCAGGAAGGTTCGCTGCGCTGCGACGCCAATGTGTCGGTGCGCAAGCCTGGCGACGAGTTGGGCACGCGCTGCGAGATCAAGAACGTGAATTCCCTGCGCTTCCTGCGCCAGGCCATCGAATACGAGGCCGCGCGGCAGGTTGAGATTATCGAGGATGGCGGCACGATCAACCAGGAAACCCGTTTGTACGATTCCGGCAAGGGCGAGACGCGCTCCATGCGGTCGAAGGAAGAGGCGCATGATTACCGCTATTTCCCGGATCCGGACCTGTTGCCGATCACGTTGACGCCGGAATTTGTCGAAACCCAGCGCGCGGCATTGCCGGAATTGCCCGATGAGAAAAAGAACCGCTTCATCGCCGATTACGGTCTCTCGATCTATGACGCCGGCGTTCTGGTGGCTGAGCGCGATACCGCCGATTTCTTTGAGTCGGTGGCGAATGGGCGCGACGCCAAGATTGTCGCCAACTGGGTGATCTCGGAATTGTTCGGGCGGCTGAACAAGGCCGGCAAGGATATCAACGATTCGCCGGTCTCGGCCCATTCCCTGGGCGGACTGATCGATTTGATCGCCGACGATACGATTTCCGGCTCGATCGCCAAGAAGGTCTTCGACGACATGTTCGAAACCGGCAAGGAAGCCGCCATTATCGTCAAGGAACAGGGGCTGGAGCAGGTTACCGACACCGGCGCGATCGAGGGCATCATCGACCAGGTGATCGCCGACAATCCCGACAAGGTGGCGGAATATCGCGGCGGCAAGGACAAGCTGTTCGGCTTTTTCGTCGGCCAGACCATGCGCGCCAGCCAGGGCAAGGCCAACCCCGGCATGGTCAACGACCTGCTGCGCAAGAAACTGGACGGGTAAGGGCGATCTTGCCCTCATCCTCTTTTTCGTGATACCAACGCGCCCCTCAGGCGGGCGCCGCGCCCGCATGGCATAATCGATAAGCGTAAAGGAGAAGTGCCATGAAACGCATCGATCATTACGACCTGCAGCCGTCCTTTTGAGCGGACATCAAAACGCCGTAAGGGATTCCCTTCCGAAACACATGTGAAGCGCGGCCATCGCGTCGTGCATGGCGACAAGGAGCTTATAGAAAAGCTCGGCCGCAACGATCCCTGCCCCTGTAAATCGGGACGCAGATTTCAAGCGCTGTTGCATGAAATCCGGCCGTCATGATGGCGTCCTCCGGGACTACTACTTTCAGGGATTGAAGCCGTCTGAAACCAACGGCGGGGCGCCTTTGTGCGTCCCGTTTCCGATTCCTTTACCGGTCGCGCCTATTCTCGGCGGATGAGGATACAACCTGCCGGGGGATATTGACGATGCGCAATTCAATTCTTATGCCGCTTGCGATGCTTGGCCTGCTGTTGCTGGCCGCATGCGGGCCGCGGGTTCATGTTTCAAGCGAGGGCAAGGTGCCGGGGGCAACCGCCCAGCAGGATCTGGTCAGGCTGATCAATCTGCAGCGCAAGAAGGCCGGGCTGTCGCCGCTGGAGGCCGATGCCAGGCTGGCGAAGGCGTCCGGCGCGCATGCGGGCGCGATGGCGGACAATGATTGCGTCGATTTCGATTGCGGCGGCCGCAAGGTTGAGGTCCGACTCAGCGACGCCGGCTACAAGGCGCAATCCTCGCGCTTCTATGTCAGCGTCGGACGGGAGTCTGCCGAGGCCATGATTCGCGAAATGATGTCGGCGGACTGGGGCAGGGGCATGGTCCTTAATCCGTCTTTCCGCCACGTCGCGGTGGGGTATGGCGGCACCGGCATGGTTTACAGGCATTACTGGGCCATCGGTTTCGCCGCGCCGGCCATTGAGGATATGGACGCGCTGGCGGCAGAGGTCGTGCGCCTGGTGAATGTCGAGCGCGGGAAACATGGCGCGGGGCCGCTATCGCTGAATGAAAAGCTTAACCGG
>JAOUMF010000192.1 GCA_029881615.1 Alphaproteobacteria bacterium
CTGCAAGCCTATGACGACCTTGTTGCGGCGATGGATTCGGGCACAACCGATGAGGAAGTCGCTGAATTGCTCGAGAATTTCCAGCAGGCGATGTTGCCGGAACTGCTCGGCTGGGGCCCGGTTATCGGCGAAGTCGTGAAAGACCTTGTTCCGGATCTTTCAAACGTGCGCAGCGCCATCCACGCCTGGAACGATCTGATCGAGATCGCGGAGGAGATCGAGGAGGGCGACGTGTTGGGGGTCGTCGGCAATAGCGGCATGCTGGTATTGGATCTGGTGGGCGTGATCCCTCTTGTGGGCAGTGCTGTCGCGCCCGTGCGCACGGCCCTGAAATCGGGGGCAAAGGGGGCCGCTCGCGCCTTGGGCCGGACAGCCGCGGGGCGCATTGCCGGACGCTGGATGGCCAGACGCCGGCTCGCTAAATATCTGGATACCGCGACCGATAAACTGAAATCGAAATCCGTGGAGGAGTATTTCGGGAAGGTCTGGGACGATCTGACACCCCCGATGCAACGGTTGCTCCGCAATCGGTTTTCGTTCTTGGTTGGCAGGGCTGGCGAACTGGAGATGATCAAAAGGGCGCGCAAAGCTGGGTTCGAGGTGATTGACGACTTCGGTAAGAGGAAATTCGGCCTGTCTGCACTGAAGGGCGGCAGGCAATCCCGCATTTTCGATTTCCTTACCAAAGAGGATTTCAGGAAAGTTTGGGGCGGGTTTTTCGTGGCGCCGGGAGAAAAAGGCAATCTTCCGACCGGCATCGAAATAAAAGTCAATCTCAGCGAGTACCTGCTCGACCAGGAATTGGCGGATCAATTCCTCAAAGATACATCAAAGAAAATCGCGGGTTCGGAGGTCTTGCGGCTTCCGGCGGAAATGATCAAGCCAGAACATCTTGCGGACGCGGTCGATGAATGGATGAAACGCCCGTGGCGTGAGCCTTGGCGCCGTCCCCATGGTGTACCCAGGAAAGAAGTAGAGGCGTTGGTCGCGGCGCTGCAGGCATCACGGAACATGAGCGTCGGCGAGTTGTTCGGGCTCGTTTTGTCGTACAGGTTGAGCAGGGAGCAGCTGAGAGGTCAACGGGAGCCGCAAAGCTCACCCGCGGAAAATGCCGGCCCTGCGGAATTTTTCACAGCGTCACCGTGATTGGATTTAAAGCTTGATACCGAGGCCGTTCGCCAGTTTTCGGGCGGCGTCGGCATCCCGCTTCCGGGCATCCATCCAACGTCGGGTGGAATTTTCGACGTACTCCCTGGTTTTTCCCTGGTCGCCGTGTAGCCAACGCCATCTGGGGTCGCCTCTCTCCCGGACATCCATTCTTTCAACCATGACCTCATAAGGAATCTCAGCTTCCTCTACATCCCGCCGCAAAGCCGCCGCGGCCCGGTCGTCGGCGCCGGCCAGATGGTAGGCCGCGGCCCGCTGCAGGTTGCAGCCGCGATACACATGCTGTTCAGTCCATTCGGCGAAAAAGAGCGGGTCGTCACAGCGTTGCAGCCAGTCCAGTTCGTACTTGCGCCACAACATATCGAGATCATGACCAAGCTCTTCCGTAATGGTTTTAATTCTGCGGCGCCATTTCTGGCTGCTTATTCCCATTGCACTGCCTGCCGCATCGTAAGTGAAACAGCCCCCTGGCTGAATATGGCGCAGCACGGTATCGATGGACGGCGAGTTCCGGTAACCGCCAAGCCAGGTTCTCGATCGGGGATTCTGATTCCAAGCTTTTGCGTTCCAGCCATTTTCTATTTTGACCAAATCGCCAATGTCCGCCCAAGAATGAAGCAGCGGGCGCACGAGGATTCCAATGTCGGCGAATTCCGGTGTATGCCTTGACAGCAGGTCCTCGATTGCCTGGACAAAAATTCCTGAATATTCCGAGAAATGTTCCGCCGGAGAATGACATAGCGATAGTTTGAATCTCCACACGCGGTCCGGTGAATGCTCGCAGACGTAAGTCGTATGGCTCTTGCGTTTGAAACCGTGCTCTTTCAAGGTGGCACGCAAAGCCACGTCCATCACCTCCTCATACCACTGCCGTTGCCGTGCCATCGCCGCCTTGCCTTCGCTCCATGCAACCTGAGGTCGCAATTCTGCCGGATTGGGAAAGGGACGTCAAGAGACCGGCCGCGCTTTCGCCCCGCGATGCGCCACGTGCCGAAGATAGACCGGAGGATGGTGCGCCCGTGTTCCCGACCGCCAGACCGAGGCCGGCGGCAATCGGGGGCGGCATGCCGGGCGGCGCAGAGGCCTTGTTCAACAGCGATGGGGGCTTCTGGACGTTCGGCCTGCCGCTGACCGCCGAGGGCCGGGTGAACGAAAGCGCGCTGAGGCCTGGAGCTGTCTACCGGATTCCCGATTCCGCCGGCGGCGGGACAGGGCAATGGAAGAGCGGGGCATTCTATAATTTCGACCAAAAGAGCGACTGGCGGCTCCGCACGGCCGCCGACCTGGACGCCTATTCCGGCGCCTCGGACGCGCCGACCCCGGAGGAACGGGATGAGGACCTTCGGAACAGAATCAAAGCCGGCGGCGATTTCATGCCGGCGGTCTTTCTTGAAGAACCGGACATCGAGGAATTCAACAGCAATAACAGCGATGGCGTGCGGGCCGTTCAGGGAGATGACGAAGTTTCCTTCAGTCTGGGCGACGGGCCGGCCTTCCTGACACTGCCAGATGACGCGGCGGCCGTTTTGGTGCGTAACTGGGATGATTTCAAACCGCGACTGGGATTGCTGTCGCGGCTCTTCGCGGAAGACCTGCCATCCGAGGATATGCGCAGCCTGATCGAGGCGGAGGTATATAAGGGCATCCCCGAATCCGAACGGTCCGGACCACCGACCATAGATCCGGACGGCATTATTAACGTCCCAATCGATGAACCTTATGGAAAAGAGAGAACCATAGCGGAGGTGCGTATGCGCGCCTTCGACGAATTGGTCGAAGGCATCCGCGGTGGTGCGACGGACGAGGAAATCGCCGAATTGATAGGCGAGCTTCAGAAAACCATGCTGCCTGAATTGTTGGGCGTGGGCCGATTTTTGAAAGAGTTCGCCAAGGACATGGTTCCTGGGCTGAACAATGTGCGTAGTGGCATTCATTTCTGGAACGACCTGATCGAGATCGAGGAGGAGTGGAAGGAAGGCGACGTTACCGGGCTGGCCGGGAACAGCATTCTTCTTCTGCTCGATGGTCTGGGCATGATCCCGATCGTCGGCAGCGCCTTCGCGCCCGTGCGGTCAATCGCGAAGAAGAGCGCGAGGGCCGTTGGGAAGATGTTGCCCCGCGCGGACGCGCTGGTGGCGCAGGCGCAGGTGTGGAAACATGCGCGCCAATGGACGAACCTGGATCACAAGATTGATCCGTCACGCATCTTCGGCGAGGCGTTCGATAAATTGCCGAGAAAAGTGCAAGGCTGGGTCAGAATGAAGACCAACTTTGCGATGGGCGCCGCAGGGGAGCGCTATCTAGAAGGTCTGCTACGTCGAATGGACCCGGCTGCTCGTGGGCAAACCCGTGTGACAATACCCGAAGAATTGCTCTCCACTCTCGATCCAGCAACAAAGCGAATATACGATGGGTGGGCACGGCGCGCCACCGGCATCCTCGTTGAGGATATCGCCGGATGGTTCAGTCGTCGTTTTGGCAAGCAATGGGATAATTACCGAGCTAATCCAGAGCATTATGAGTTCAAGACCGGAAAACAGGAAACGGACGAACTTCAAGAGAAGGTCGACAGTTTTGCAAACGGGAATCCAGGCAGACTGCGTGACAGCAGAGGTAACGCTGTAACCAGTGTCCGAAATGCAAGGATATACCCAAAACAAGTTCCAATGGAACTTGCGATTGCTGATGCCGAGACGCGTCTGGGTGAACTAGTGGAAAAAAATGTGATAGATGCGATGACCAGCCGTATGTTGCTCGACGCCATGAGGGCCGAGTACAAACGCGGCACGAAACTAATCGGTCTGTTCGATTATGCCGGTGTATTCGTGAATTTGTTGGCGTCGGGCGGCCATCGGGGACGGTCGGCATTTACCGCCAGCGCAACTGAAGAGGGAGATGATTGACAGCGTGCAAAGCTTGTCGATACCATGGAAATGTCGGCGTTTCTGGGAATAAGGCGTTAATGGGCACCAATTTATATATTATCTGGCCCTTGGGCGATCCAGCCCCTCCAGAGCGCGAGGCGGGCACTATTTATTCCCGAGTTCAGAATTTTGAAACCAAGACCATGGCGCGGTGGTTCATCGAGTGTCTGATGGGAGCGCATATGGATTTGGTGATCAAATTGGAATTAGGGCCCTATGGCTTTGCCCACTGGTACGAACTGATCGAGGAAGAAGGATTTCCCGATGAGCCCGATGACTGGATCAGTCCTGACGAGATGATCGCGGCGACAAATAAATTCCTGTCGTTGATAGGCGTCGAAGACACCGACGCCCTCGCTCTCGTCGAATGTTTCATTCAGTATAATCGCATGACGGATGCACCGTTGCCGCCGCGCGGCGTCCCAATTCCCAGAGTTCTGGAAGGCGAGGACCCTCTCGATGTGGGCCGCTATCGGGTGATCGCATTGTCCGATTTATTACGAAATCTTGAGGGAGTGATCCTTACGGCGCACAATTGCAGGAGAGCAGGCATCGAGCGCATCGCTTTCTGCTATTTCTGAGTTCAATTTCCATACATGTGCGTGTGCAGGCATAAAATAATCGCCTGAAGTCCACGTTATTTTGACGGTGGCATAGTGAACCGACCGTAACCCGCCCGGCGCCGGGATTGCCTGCCTGGCCTTCAACGGGTCTGAACGATCAACGGCGCGCGACCGCACGGGCTCCATGGGCTTCATCAACAAGCGCGCCGAATGGTGGTGGCGCATGCGCGAGGCGTTGGATCCGGCCCATGGGGTGGCGATCGCCCTGCCGCCGGACACCAAACTGCGCGCCGACCTTTGCGCGCCGCGCTGGCGGTTGAGTGCGCGCGGGATCCAGATCGAGGCCAAGGAGGAAATCATCGCCCGCATCGGCAGGTCGCCGGACCGGGGCGATGCGGCCACCTACGCGCTCTGCGACGAAATCGTGGTGCAACGGGCGTGGGGCGCGGCGTCGCCCGCGATGGCCGAGACACAATACGACCCATATGAATGGTGAAAAGGAGAGCGACGATATGAAGAAAGATAATCACGGCGCCCTTGAGGCCTTGGCCCGCAAGGGGCGGGGCGGGGATACCGAGATCGGGCATCTGACCGAGGGCGAGCTGGTTGTGCCGGTCTCGATCCTTGCGCGCTTCCCCGAGGC
>JAOUMF010000193.1 GCA_029881615.1 Alphaproteobacteria bacterium
CGTGATGCGGCGCTACCACGCTATAACGGAATCGGTATCTTGGGCACCATCGTTGCAGCTTATGCCATATCATTGCTGATTTTGGATGTTTGGCGCGGAGATTATATCGTGGTGACCTTGAGCGCGGCCGGTACTATCGTGATAGCCCTCACCATGTTGATTATGTCGTCTGCCGACGCGCGGAATTATGGTCGGGCACTGGTTTCTTCGGCGGTTCTTTCTGCAAAGCCCGACTAACCGGTCACGATGGTCCGCGCTTGGGCAACCGGCCCCAGATTGGTCCGACTATCGCAGGCAGGTTTTCCAAACCGGTGTTAGCTGGCAAACTTATTCCTTTAAGATGCGGCCCGATCGAAGCACCTTGCCGAATCTCCAAGGAGGGGGGCTTGCCGGCAGATGGCGGGGATAAAAGCTTTACGAGTGGCTCCAGGTTGAACCGCAAGTCGATGAGCTCCCCGTCGGCAAGGCGCCAATCATATTTGACCTTCTGATCCCAACCCAGGTCCAGATAGGTATTATAACCGGACTGCCAAGTTGGTTTCATATCCTTGACCCCCGCCCACCCGCTGAGGATGTTGTTCACAACCGTGATCTGCTTATCCGATTTGCTTGAAAAGAGCCCAGCGCCCTTGCCGGTGTTCAAGGCGATGTTGTTCATGAAAACCAGACGGGTCATGGTTCCCCAGCTTGCGGCAACAGCGGTCCCTGAATCGCCGACAAATACATTGTTGATGGCATAGACTCGTGCTTCGCCTTGGCCGGGCTTTCGTGGCCCGTGGAAGGTAAAGGGGCGATGGGTATTGTAGACGACATTGTCGAGTACGAAGATGCCAGTGTTTTCCAGATATACTGAAATCCCATTTCCATGTATGCTATTGATATCATGCAGAATATTTTGACCAATCACTGCGTCGTGAACCCGTATCAGACGTATCCCGGTGCGGCCTATTCTGGATATCGAATTCTCCGCAATCCGCACGTCGCGCGATTTTCCAAAGCGAATTCCTGAACTGAAAGGTGAGTTATCCAGACGATTGCCAACGATTTCGGCGCCTGTCACATTGTGAACCTCGATGAGGCCCGTGCCGGCCATCGACTTGATTCGATAAATCAGGTTATTTTTGATACGCAGATTCTTTGCCGGGTTACCGTTCGCTACGATTCCGGCACCTGACCAACGTGCTTCTTTCGAGCCATAGAATCTGGTGATCTCGAACCCCTCAATGGTAACGTTGGATTTGCTTTTCGATTGAATTGCCGATCCTTGCGTCGCAATGCTTACCTCGCCAGGCGCGGCTGAATCGATCGGAGGCCATAACAATAATTGTTTCGAAGGCAAAACAGCGTATTCGCCCGGACGGTCTACGTCCACGGGCCGATTCAGGATCGAAAATCGCGTGGGACGGTCCGTATAATGCTTGTTTTTCAGTCGCCTGAAATGAATAGTATGTGTTGCCGCATCAAAGCCTTCGACCGGCACGATTTCTATCGCGTTGTTCTTAACCCACCAGGCGAGATACGCGCTATTCCAGGAGGCGGCGGGTTTCAACCAGGGGGCAGAGACGAATTCCTGGGTTAGCCGCAATTCCGGGTCGGTGTGTTCAACCTTGTAATAATGCTCGATATCGTCATAACGCAGTGGTTTCGGCTGGTTCGGTTCCTGTGCAAGCCAGAGCGGTTCCGGTCCCAAAAAAAGCGGAGCGAAAGGATCAATTTCATTTTTGGCCTGGCCCAAATAGAGCTGTGGCCAGTGAGGGTTGCCGAAACAATCGGTTTCGTCGCGGCATTTGCGCCAGTTCACCGATCGTGGAAGCGAGCCGTCGATGATGGCTCGCCCATTTCCCCAGCCGGTCCCCCGATAGACGATTGGACTCCCCTCCCCGCCACTGGCCGGGATATTGATTGAGCCGTAGTACCGGATACCGCCGCGGAATTGTACGATGTCCCCCGCCGCGAGCTGTATATCGGCTGGCGCACCGCCCGCACTGGGATCTCCGGGTGCATGTTTCCATGCGTCATCCGGGCTTGTGCCCGATGCGTTATCTTGCCCGGATTCGAAATCGACATAAAATATGCGCGCGGTATCGGCCAAAGCCGAACAATTAAAAACACTTGTCATCAACCATGGAGCAGCGACGAGAAGCAGAATGGCTGGGATCCGGGCTGCCGCAATCATCCGTAAAGTTTCCGGAGTTTCTTGATAACCGCCTTGGGTCTCAGCATTTTTCGAATGAACTGCAATTTGTCTCTGTAATCGCCATATCGGTTGATCGGCATTTCAAGCAATTCCGGCCATCGTTGCCTGATACCCTCGATGATCATCCTATTGCCGCGTTTCGCTTCTGGCGGCAGGGCGAGCATAAGGGCATAGGTTTCCCGACAGATCATCGGGTGAATGCGGGACATGTTCATGACACCGGAATATGCCTGCGCAAACGCCCAGGCGGATAACCGCAGTTCAAGATATGCCAGGTCGAGTTTTATGAAAGAATTCATGTCGGGGAGTTGTTCGAGCCACTCTTCTGTGGCTTCAAAGACTGTTCGCGATGACGGCATGCCAAACCGTGGAACGATCTGCGCTGTATCGACGTGTAAACTGGTGTCGTCGCTGGGGCGCCAGAAGAACGCTCGCGCAACCTCCCCCCCCAGTCCGCCGACGAAATAGGCATTGTTGGAAAGCGATTGGACGCTCTTGTGGGTGTATTTGTTGTCGCCACCGACACAGTGGCTTGCATTATACTGCCATAGCCTGGCTTCTTCGTCTGTTGCATACGCAATGTCACAATAGCGGTGCGCGAGATTGAAGCGTTCGGCAAGTTCGCCTGCGCGAATCGCGTCCAGTGTGGGCACGGGTTTTCGTACCGTTACGAAATTGATCTTCTCGGCAACTTGCCGAGACATTGCCAGCAGGAAGCGTGTCTCGTTCCCCGCGGTTAATGCGGAAACGGTATTGTCGTCATTGGTAATAGCGGCCAGGCTTCTCTCTACTACACTGCAGATGCGATCGACCGCGATTTCAAAGTCGGGTTCTGGCGGAAGTTCGTGGAGCGGCCAGTGGCGGACAATACCCCAGGTATCCAGATCAAGGTAATGATTGCACAGAAGCCGGCGAACACCTTCATGCGCGGTAAGGAATGAGGGAAACCAGCCAACACCGTTTACGTCCAGACGATCGAATAAATCCTGGCGGAAACGGGCAACATATTCCTCGTCATCGAGAATCAGCCCCGTGGACGAGGCCGCCGCTTTTGTTTCGGGATCGAAGACCAGGGGTTTGGTGCCTGAAGCATCAAGATAGATCCGGCTGATGTTGTTCGTGGAAACTACACAAAGAAAGCTGCCGGCGAATTGGTAGATGGCATCTTCGATGGCACTTTCCGGTATGGTCGATGCCGTTCGGGAGTCCTTGCCCTCTGGCAACCGAACCTCGTCTCGAACTACGCGCCCGGCCTGATAATCGATCAGCGTGCCGAGAAAGTACCCGATTTTCTCGCCGCTGGCGGAAAGAAGCGGAATCACGGGGATATTGGGATCGGCTGCAATTCGAATCTTTCCGATCTCATGGGATCGAAAACCCTCGGGGGGCGTGAAGGGCCCTGTCGCAATCTTGAACTGGCCAAAGAAATTCTTGAGCCGAGGGATCAATTCATCTTTTTTTGCAGCCATACGCTCAGGCTCGTATTCTTCAGGTGCCTAAATATAACGATCACAGCCCCGGCACGCTAACTAAATCTCGTTGCACGCGAAATGACAGCTTTGGAATTCTGTTGTTTATAATCAGGAATGATCGGGTGAAAAGTAAAGCTTGCGCCCATCCGCGGTAGCGCAATCCGCGACGATCATGTATGTAGTTCTGCATTATGAAGTTGCATCGAAGATGGATATATCGCGATTTTGCCCGCAGAATGAGCGGGTATCGCACGCGTCATATGCAGGGTTGACGGTGCCCGAGGCATGACCGCTGCACATCAACCAGAAGGCCAGGTTTCCGAGAAACAGGCTAGATCGAGAAAATCGGGACTCAAGAAGACTGCATTCCCTCCGTTTTTTGTGACTCTGTTCCTGATTGGGCTGATCTTCCCCCCAGATACATCGTTCCATTTAGGGACAATCCGGCTGTCGCCCTATCGGGTGGTCCTGATTCTGGCACTCGTCCCGGCGCTCGCGAGGCTGTTATCGGGCAAGGTCGGACGGTTCAATGCAATTGACGGACTGATTGGCGCGCATGCCGCATGGGCGGCGCTGGCGCTGTTCGTCAATCATGGCTTGGCCGCTGGTGTGGAACCCGCAGGTATATATATAATTGAGGCTTTTGGCGCCTACCTGATTGGACGAGTTTATATCCGGTCGGCGGAGGACGCACGCGCGCTGATCCGCGCAATGTTTATGATCGTCTTATTCATAGCGCCGCTTGCGCTTTATGAATCTCTTACTGAGCAAAACCTTTTCCGTGATCCAGTGCGCGCCGTCATGGGCATGGGGCCGATCCGCCATATTGGCCCCCGAATGGGGCTTGAGAGGGCGTTCGGACCCTTCGAGCATCCAATTCTATACGGTGTTTTTTGCGCAAGCATTATGGGGGCGGTGTATTACGTTATGGGTTTGGGGCGACTCTCTCTGAAGGCATGGGCAATGGCCGGGGTCGTTGCAGCCGCGACGTTCTTTTCCATGTCCACGGGTCCATTGGTCGCCTTGCTGGGGCAAGTTGGACTGATTGGGTGGGATCGGCTCACCAGCCGGATTCGGAACCGTTGGAAGCTCTTGACCGGGTTGATCGTTGCGGCTTGGATTTTCGTAAGTATTGTCTCTACTCGTGATCCTGTCCGCGTATTCATCTGGTACTTCGCCTTCAGTCGGGAGAGCTCGTACAATCGCATCCTGATCTGGGAATATGGAACTGCCGAAGTTGCTCGTCACCCGATCTTCGGCATTGGCTTGGGAGACTGGATCCGTGCTCCATGGATGAGCTCCAGCATGGATAATTTCTGGCTGGTGGAGGCCGTCCGATATGGTCTCCCCAGCTTGATATTTCTTGTCTCGGCCATCCTGCTGCTAACGGTTCGAATAACCCGCGGCCAGAGAATCGACCAAGAATTCGGGCGTTTCAGGTCAGCCTGGCTGGTTTCGTTGGCGGGCATTGCGTTGGCTGGCGCCACCGTACATTTCTGGAATGCTTTGTTTGTGCTGTTTTTCTTCTTTGTTGGCAGCGGCGCTTGGCTTCTGGAGCAAGTTCGTCGACGCGAGCGAGGATAATTGCCCGGGCGGGGGGCAGTGAT
>JAOUMF010000194.1 GCA_029881615.1 Alphaproteobacteria bacterium
AAACAACTTACAGATGATCGGTTTCCCTATTTTTCAGTTTTTTCAATCGCTTTACTCAGCGAGAAAAGAAAATCTTCTAGCGTCATCTCGTCCGCCCTACTTTCCTGAACATTCCCGGATGCCGCACTGTATATTGGCAACCGGTCAGGGCTTGGGCTTATTGTTACCCGGTTATTTACATCTCGAAAGACGCGAAAGACATTTTCAGTGTCTACGACCGGGAATCCCTGCTGGTTATCTTCACCAAGGAACAACACGACCTCTTCACCGTCCAGGAAAGAGGGAATTTCCATATCAGTAACGATATATTCCGCGTTTCCGAATTTCCCCACGAAAAACAAGCGCGTCGTAAACACGTTGCCGATATTTCCCTTGATGCGCTTCAGGGGCGTGAAATTGGTGTAGGTCCATACGTCTCCTGCCTCAGCGCGGACATCGACGGAATCAACCCGCGCAAATACGATATGCTTTGCGTTAATGGCGGCTTCGCCAGTTGTGGGAATCATTGAAGGGTCCATACCGGCAGCGCCCGCAGACATGGACGTGCTCGTCTGCGCCAGCGCGGCAATTGCTAACAGCCCCATTATCCAGACAAATTGGCTCCTGCGACTAGATCTAATCAACTTCATTTTTCTTCATTCTTTTCGCAGTTTTCAACACCGTAATGTTCGCTAAAATATTGTAGGTCGCAAGCAAACGGGGATTCAAAAAATATATAAAAAAGAGGGTAAAAACGCAATCATGCACTACCATATAGGGCGAAATTATAAACAATCAGTAATTGTATCAGTGTATTGAGTGCCGGCATCAGCACTTCCGAATAAGCACAGTAAACACAGCCGGGAATAGTGCCCATACGTTTGCTCTGCCGCGTAACCATCAGTTCTTCAATTTGGCCCCCACGGCGGATATCGCGAAGGCGGCGAGCTGACGCGCCCTGCCCCCTTTCGCGCTACTCTCCCTGCCCGTCCAGCCACTCCGCCATGACCTCGTCGTTATGTGCGCCCAGTTTCGGGGGCGGGCGGTGGATATTGAAGTCGTAGCCGGTCATCGCCACGGGAAAGGCGGTGGTGCGGGTCTCGGCGCCATTGGGCAGGGTCAACGGCCGCACCAGGCCCATATGGGCGACATGGTCATCGGCGAGGATTTCCGGATAGGAATTGATCGGCGCACAGGCGACGCCGCGCCCATCCATGTCGGCCAGCCAGTCCGCCGCCGTCCGCGCCGCGAACAGGGGCGCCAGAATGGCCACCAGTTCTCCCTGGTTCGTCGCGCGGTCGCGCTGGGTCTTGAAGCGCGAATCTTGCGCCAGGCCGGGCAGGCCCACGGCCTCGCAGACGCTGGCCCACATGCGGTCGTTGCCGGCGGCGATGACGAAATATTTGTCGCTGGCCCGGAACGCCTGATAGGGCGCGTTGCGCGGATGGGCAGAGCCTAGCGGCCGCGGCGCCTTGCCGGCGCCAAAATATTCGCTGGTCTGCAAGGCCGCGACGCCAATCAGGCCACCGAGCATGGAACAGTCGATATGGGCGCCCTCGCCGGTCGCGCGGGCCCTCATCAGCTGCGCCAGAATGGTATAGGCGGCATAGAGCCCGGCGCAGAAATCGCCCACCGGCACGCCGCATTTTACCGGCGCGGCGCCCTCTTCGCCGGTGACGCTCATCAATCCGCCGATCGCCTGAACGGTGACGTCGAAGGCGCCCTTTTCCGCATAGGGACCGGTCTGCCCATAGCCCGAGATCGAGCAATAGACCAGCCGCGGATTGACCGCCCGCAGATCCTCGTAGCCCAGCCCGAGACGGGGCAGCACGCCGGGCCGGTAATTTTCCACCAGCACCTCGGCAGCGCCCACCAGGCGCCTTAGCCGCGCAACGTCGCCCGCATCCTTCAAATCCAGCGCGATGCCGCGTTTGTTTCGGTTTACCGACGCGAAATTTTCGCTGAAGGTCTCGCCATCCGCGCCAGCGGTCAGCGGCGGCCAGTTGCGCATTCCGTCGCCACCATCCGGGCGTTCCACCTTCACCACGTCAGCGCCCAGATCGGCCAGCAGCGATCCGGCGAACGGCCCCGCCGCGATCTGCCCCAGCTCCAGCACCCTTATGCCCGCCAATGGGCCGTTTACGTCTTCAGTCACGCCGTGCTCCTTGAATCCCAAACCCAATGACTATTGATTTAACCGGTATATTTCACCCCGGCACGTTATGGGCACGGACTTCCATTTGCCCATTCCCAAGCCAGAGAGAACGCATGAAAATCCGGCGCCAGAAAGAATTAATTTAAATAAAATTTTATCTTTCTTTATTTTATGTATACCGCTATTGATTGCCCTACAGCCACTCATCTCGCGTATTCCAAGGCACAGGGAAAGATGAATAAGGGTACCGCATCAAGCGCCCTTTCCACAAATGGAAGCGGCGCCAATCAGCTTGGCAGTGACCGAATCTGGCTTGCGGTTTTCGCGATCGTGCTGACGGCGGCGATATTCGCCACCGACCTGTGGCTGCCCGCTGAAATTTCCGTGGGCATTCTTTACGCGCTGCCGATTGCTCTTTGCTGGCGCAGCGAGGGCCGGCTTTTTATCCTTCTGTTCGGTGGCCTGGCGACGTTGCTTATCGTCGCGAACTTTCATCTTTCACCGGCCGCCGGAACGGCCTGGGCGGCCATTGGCAACAGGGGAATCGCGCTTTTCGCCATCGGGCTTGCCGTCATGATTTTCACCCTGGAAAAGGGCGCGCGAAATACCCTCATACAGGCCAATGAAGGGCTGAAAGGCCGGATCACCGCACAGGCGGCCGAACTGCAAAAAAACCGGGAATCCCTGGCCCGCGCCGAACGGCTGGCGGCAATTGGCCAGCTTACCGGAACGGTCGCGCATGAATTGCGCAATCCCCTGGGGGTCATCATGACGTCGATCGCCGTGATCGAAACCAGGTCGCGCGAAGCCGATCTCGATGTCGAGGCCGCGCTGACCCGCGCCAGCCGCAGCATCAAACGCTGTGAAAGCATCATCACAGAACATCTGGATTTCGCCCGTGCGAAGGGACATCAACCGGTGGCGCTGATCATGGACTACTGGTTGTCGGGCCTGCTCGACGAGATGCCCCTGACCGGCAACATCGTGCTGAACCGCGACCTGCGAACCGGTGGCGCCGTTGTCCGTTTCGATCCCGAAACCTTGCGCCGGGCCATCATCAACCTGGTCGACAATGCCTGCCAGGCGATAATGGGCGAGTCCGACAATACGATCATCGGCCGGTTATCGGTGACAAGCCGGGTGGTCGACGGCGAAGTGGAAATAACGGTGGCGGACAACGGCCCGGGGATTCCACCCGACATGCTGACACGCATTACCGAGCCGCTGTTCAGTACCAAGGCAAAGGGAAACGGCTTTGGGTTGCCGACGGTGCAGCGCATCATGGACATTCACGGCGGCAGTCTGAAAATCGACAGTACGCCCGGACAGGGAACGCGGGTTGTCCTGCGTCTTCCCTATACCGGCCAACCTTGAACCGGAACCCGCCAGGCAATCCGCCGCTTCAGTCCCGGAAATTCACATATTGCAGGGGTTGCTCGATATCCAGCCCCTTGATCAGGGCGATAGCCGCCTGCAGATCGTCGCGTTTCTTGCCAGACACGCGCAGTTCGTCGCCTTGAATGGCAACCTGCACCTTTACCTTGTCGGCCTTGATCGCCTTGGTGATTTTCTGGGCGACCTCGCGCTCGATACCCTGCTTGATGGTGACTTTCTGACGCAGCGAATTATGCGAGGCGGGCTCGGGCTTGCCGAAGTCGAAGGCGCCGGCGTCAAGCTTGCGCTTGGCCATATGGGTGCGCAGAACCTCGTGCACCTGTTTCAGTTTGAATTCATCGTCCGCCAGGATGGTCAGCATCTCGTCGGCATGTTCGATCGAACAATTGCTGCCCTTGAAGTCATAGCGCGTCCCGATCTCGCGCATCGCGCCCTGAACGGCGTTATCGACTTCCGGGATTTCTGTGCGGGAAACAATATCGAATGTCGGCATCGAACAAAACTCACTATGGCTGGTGAAAAGACAGCCGCCATAATTCCACAGCCCCGGCCCTCGCGCCAGCCCGGTTATGCCCCTCCCCCATGACAGGCCGGAACGGCTGTGCTAGGGTCCGGGCCCTATCCAAGCTTTTGCTGTTATTCTGTCGGCCACTCACACGATGTCGCCAGTCATGCCAAGGCGACATTAACGATGAGAGGCTACCCATGAGCGAAGCTAAATCGGGCGATACCGTCCGCATCCACTATACCGGCACATTGACCGACGGCACCCGGTTCGACAGTTCCGAGGGCCGCGACCCGCTGGAATTCACCCTTGGCGGCGGCCAGATCATTCCCGGCCTGGAACGCGAAATCCTTGGCATGAAGGTGGGCGACAAGAAAACCGTCACGGCGGTCGCCGACGAGGCCTATGGGCAGCCCAATCCGACCGCGATGCAGGAAGTGCCGCGTTCCAGCATTCCGCCGGAAATCGAACTGGTCGTGGGCGGGCAGTTGCAGGCGATGACCCAGGACGGACGGCAGATTTCCGTCACCATCGCCGCATTGACCGACGATACCGTGACCATGGACGCCAACCACCCGTTGGCCGGCAAGGACCTGATCTTCGACGTGGAACTGGTCGAAATCGTCTGATCCCCGCCCCGCCGGACGGGCCGCTTACTTGCCCTTCAGGCTGTAAATCCAGGCGATGACGTCGTCGGTTTCGGCAGGCGTCAGAATCAAATTGGGCATGTTGGCATGCGGCGTGGTCAGGAACACCCGCAGCGCCAGCGGCGTCATCGCGGGATCGTCGGCGAGAATCTGAAAGCCCGGCGGGTCGGGCAGCACACCCTCGCGCTCGCCCGGCCCGATCTCGTGACATCCCACGCAGACCCTTAGCGCCAGCGCATGGCCCAACGCCGCATCGCCCGGCAGTTCCCGCGCCCCGGCGGCGGCACAGCCGGCCATCCCCGCGAGGCCGCCGGCGAACATGGCGACAAGATATTTTCCCATGGGGCCAGTCTGCCAGCATGCGCGGCCTTGTCAAGCCCCGCGACCAGCCCGGATATCGACATCCGACACAGGCTTTCGCCGATAATATTCACCCCTCCACGGGATCGGACAGGCAGCTTCACACGCGCCACATGCCCCCTCTATCCCAAGAAAACCGCGGTAACGTTACCCTCACGGAAACGTTATGAAATAGTCCGGCGTCGGGGCCGTTATTCATGAAAACATGGTG
>JAOUMF010000195.1 GCA_029881615.1 Alphaproteobacteria bacterium
ACCCAATACAGGCCCGGGAAGATGCGCGTTGCGCTCTAGAAAAGCGCGGCCCTTGCCTTCCAGCGCCACCGATTCCCGCGATGTTCGAACCTGCGGCTCGGGGTTGAGCAACACAGCGCCGATGCCAACCGCTACCAACCCCGCCATGGCCATATAGGCCCATGACCAGCTGGCAAAATCGGCGATGATAAGGGCGCCGCCGCCGGCCACCAGCATTGCGATGCGATAACCAAACACAATGTTGGCCGCGCCGGCGCCAAGCTTTTCGTCTTCGAGAATTTCTGTCCGATAGGCATCGATCACGATGTCCTGGGTGGCGGAAGAAAAGGCCACGACCACGGCCCAGAAAATCATCCACCATAAACCGTCGGCTGTTGCCGGATCACTTCCAGCCATACCGAATATAGAAACTATAAGAACTGCCTGCGAGACCAGCATCCAGCTACGCCGCCGGCCCAGCAGGCCGGTCAGGATCGGTACCGGCAGTTTGTCGACCAGTGGCGACCACAGGAATTTCAGGGCATAGGCCGTACCCAAAAGGCTGACGAAACCGATGGCGGTCTTGGAAACGCCGACTTCGGTTAACCATGCCGATAATGTCGAATAGACCAGCAACAGCGGCAAGCCGCTGGAAAAGCCGAAGAACAGCAGCGAAAGAACGCGGCGTTCACGGTAAACGGAGATCGAATCCAGCCATGCGCGAATCATGGGTACGATCTTAGCATCGCATTCGACAAAAGGGAGAGCTTTGTCGTTTCCGACTCGCCCCCCACCTTACCCCGCCTCGGACTCCCGCCGGCGCTGGTCGCGCTTGCGATCGTGGGGATCAAGCAGGGCCTTGCGCAACCGGATATGGTTGGGGGTTACCTCGACGCGCTCGTCATCGGCAATATAAGCCACCGCGTCTTCCAGGCTCATCTTGGCGACCGGGGTCAGGCGCACGGCCTCATCCTTGCCCGAGGCGCGCATGTTGGTAAGCTGCTTGCCCTTGAGCGGATTGACGTCGAGGTCATTGCCCTTGGCGTTCTCGCCAATGATCATGCCCTCATAGACTTCCTGGCCGGGCTCAATGAACAGACGGCCGCGCTCTTCAAGATTCCACAGCGCGTATGCCGCCGCCTTGCCCTGGCCATTGGCGATCATCGAGCCCTCGCGCCGGCCGGCGATCGGACCCTTATGGGGCGCATAGCCGTGGAACAGGCGCGTCATCACGCCGGTGCCCCGGGTATCGGTCAGAAACTCACCGTGATAGCCGATCAGGCCACGCGAGGGCACCATGAAGGTAACCCGGGTCTTGCCGCCGCCTGACGGGCGCATATCGGTCATCTCGCCGCGCCGAATGCCGATTTTCTCGACCACGGCGCCGGCATATTCCTCGTCCACATCGATCACGACTTCCTCGATCGGCTCCATGCGCTGGCCGGATTCCGGGTCGTTCTGGTAAATCACGCGCGGACGGCTGATCGACAGCTCGAATCCCTCGCGGCGCATGGTTTCGATCAACACGCCGATCTGCAACTCGCCGCGGCCCGCCACTTCATAGGCGTCCTTTTCGGCCGTTTCGCTGATCTTGATCGCGACATTGCCCTCGGCCTCGCGCGCCAGCCGGTCGCCGATCATGCGGCCGGTCACCTTGTCGCCGTCACGGCCAGCCAATGGTGAATCATTGACCGCGAAGGTTACCGCCATAGTCGGCGGGCTGACTTCGCGCGAGGGCAGGGGTTCCGTAACCTCGGGCGCCGCCAGGGTGTCGGCGACGGTTGCGTTCGCCAACCCGGCAATGGCGATAATGTCGCCGGCCTCGGCCTCTTCCACGGGCACGCGTTTCAGCCCACGAAAAGCCAGAAGCTTGCTCAACCGTCCCGATTCCAGCACCTTGCCGTCGCGCGACAGCGCGCGCACCGCCATATTCACCTTGGCGCGGCCGGAATGAATGCGGCCGGTCAGAATGCGGCCCAGATAGGGATCGGATTCCAGGGTCGTGGCCAACATCTGGAAAGGGGCATCCTTGTCGACCTGGGGGGCCGGTACGCGGGCGGCAATGGCCTTGAACAGAGGCTCCAGGTTTTCGCGGGGATCTTCAAGGCCGGTGGCCGCCCAGCCTTCCTTGGCCGAGGCGAAGATCACCGGGAAGTCGAGCTGTTCCTCGGTCGCATCCAGCGCCACGAACAGGTCGAAAACTTCGTTCACCACCTCGTCGGCGCGGCTATCGGGCTTGTCCACCTTGTTGACAACCACGATCGGGCAAAGCCCGCGCGCCAGCGCCTTGGTCAGCACGAACTTGGTCTGCGCCATCGGCCCTTCGGCCGCGTCCACCAGAAGCAGCGCGCCGTCGACCATCGAGAGAATACGCTCTACCTCGCCGCCGAAATCGGCATGGCCAGGGGTATCGACGATGTTGAACCGCTCGTCCGTCCAGTCGACCGATGTACATTTGGCCAGAATGGTAATCCCGCGTTCACGTTCCAGATCGCCGGAATCCATGGCGCGTTCCGCCATTGCCTGGTTTTCACGGACCGAGCCAGACTGGCGCAGCATCTGGTCAACAAGTGTCGTTTTTCCATGATCGACATGGGCGATAATGGCGAGGTTACGTAATTTCATAGGATTCGGCCCGTTCTGGCATAAAAAACCTGGCCCGTCCTCCAGGACGGGCCGTGCCGGGTATATAGGGACTCGCGAGCCCATAGGCCAGCCGAATCTTTCACAAGGGAAAACTCGGACAATAACAAAGCCCCGGGAAATCGAAAAAATCGCCCGGCCGAACAGCCTTTCAGGGGCTGTATCCGGGTTTAATCGCGCGGCTTAATCGGCAAGGGCCCCAGCTTTTCAGCCACCAGCGCCGCCAGGTTCTGTTCCGGCCGCGCACCGTTGTGGGAAATCACCTCGGCGGCCGCAATCGCGGCGATACGGCCGCACAGGCCGAGATTCAGACCCTGCGTATAACCGTAAAGAAAGCCGGCGGCATAGGCATCCCCCGCGCCGGTGGTATCGACCACCTCTTGAACCGGTTCCGCATCGATGACATGCACCTCATCGCTCTGAATAATGACCGAGCCCTTGGCGCTGCGAGTCAGGCAGGCGATATCCACGCGGCCTTCGGTATGAAGCTTCTGAATGGCGTCATCGAAGACCGTTGCTTCGTAAAGCGACATGATCTCGTCTTCGTTGGCGAACAGGATATCAATATGGTCGGCGACCAGATGGCGGAAGGCATCGCGATGACGGTCGACACAGAACGGGTCGGACAGGGAGATCGCCACCTTGTAACCGGAATCATGGGCATATTCCGCGGCGCGAATAAAGGCCCGCTGCGCTTCGGGCCGGTCAAACAGATAGCCCTCCATATATGTCACGCGGCTGGTCTGAATCAGGCCGGCCTTGAGATCGGCCACGCCGAGCGTGCTTGCCGCGCCGAGATCCGTGCACATCGTGCGCTGCGCATCGGGGGAAACCAGCACCAGGCAGCGCCCGGTCGGCGGGCCGTCCGTGGCGGCCTCGTTGGAAAACTCGACGCCTATCGAATTCATGTCATGGCGGAAGACCTGGCCAAAATAATCATCCCTGACCTTGCCGATATAGGCGCCCTTGCCACCCAGCGACGCAATAGCCGCCATCGTATTGGCGCAGGAACCACCCGAAACCTCGACGCCGGGCGGAAGCTTTGCATAAAGAAAGTCCGCCGCGTTTGAATCGACCAGGGCCATGGTGCCCTTGGCGAGCTGCTGCTCAGCCAGGAACCCGTCATCCACATGGGCCACCACATCGACCAATGCGTTACCGATCCCCGCGACATCGAATTTTATCGCCATAATGCTTTCCTTGTTATGTACCCGCCATTAATCGGCGTGAATATAGCGGCATGCATCGTCAAGGCAATCCCCCATGAAAATCTCGGGGCTTGCCCCCGCGGTAGCGCTAAGGGTAAACCCTTTGTCATGCTGACACATTTTTCCAGGGCCGTTGCCCAACTTACCGATCCGGGAATGCGTCGCGTGCTGTGGTTCGGTGTCCTCGGCGCGCTGGCGGTTTTTTCCGTTTTATGGGCCACCGTCTGGTGGCTTCTGGTCAATGTCGACCCGGCCTCCATTTGGGGCCTGTCGACCATCATCGAGTGGACGGGCGAACTGTTCGACTGGTTGGCGGGATTGGCGTTTGTCGGAACCCTGCTGGTCGCCACCTTCCTGATGTTCCCCGCGGTAGTCACTATCGTCGTCGGGCTTTTCCTGGATCAGGTCGCCGAAGTTGTGGAAAAGCGCCATTACCCGGAACTCGGCGCGCCCCGCAAGCAACCGTTGCTCGAAACCCTGGGCTCGACCGCCAAGTTTGCGGCGATTGTCATCCTGCTTAATCTGCTGGTGCTGCCCATCTATCTGATTCTGTTGTTCATTCCTGGCGCCAATCTGCTGCTCTATTATCTCTTGAACGGCTATCTGATCGGGCGAGAGTTCTTCGAACTTGCGGCCTTTCGCAGGATGGACAGGATCGAAGCGGAACGTCTGCGAAAATCCTATCGCGGCAAGGTCATGATGGCTGGCGTGATGCTGGCCTTCCTGATGACCATCCCCGTGGTGAATTTGCTGGCGCCCGTATTGGGGGCCGCCTTCATGGTGCATGTGACGCAAGACCTGTTGCGCCGACAGGCCGCCAGAGAGCCGTCATAGCCATGACCAGACCGCTCGCCATCGCCGCCCTTGCCCTGTTAACCGGACTAATGCTGGCCGGCTGCGAAACGAAGGAAAGCCCGCCGACGGCGAGCGAAACCCCATCGCAGCCAACCACGACAATACCCTATAATGGCATGACCGCCTTGCCCCAGGGCAATGGCGATCCGCAGCATCTGATGGGGCTGGATCGCGCCAGGCTGGCCGAAAAACTGGGCAAGCCGGCGCTTATTCGCCGCGATGGCGATGCGGAAGTCTGGCAATATCGTGCCGATCGTTGCGTTCTGGATCTTTTCCTCTATGGCACGGACAAGAAGGTCGAGCATGTCGACCTGCGAGACCGCGGCAATGGCGGAGAAAATTCCCTGCGCGACTGCTTTATCGGCATGCAGCGCAGAACCTTGCCCAACACATAAGCGGAAGCTTCAGGAAAGGCGTTGGGCGACGCAAGGTGTGGGCGATGCCCGTCCGGTCACCCGGCTACAGCGTTTTTGCCTTGTAGGCGCAGAGGTCATTGACCGGGCAGGCCGGGCAATCCGGCTTGCGAGCCTTGCAAATATAACGCCCATGA
>JAOUMF010000196.1 GCA_029881615.1 Alphaproteobacteria bacterium
GGATGTGGTGGTGAATAATGCCGGGGTTGGTTCGCGACGCGGGGGCGTCGAGGATACGGATGGACCTGGCGAACGCTGGCAGAAGATGCGCGGGCCTAACCTCGATTCCGGCTATTTCGTTTCGGCCCATGCCTTGCCCTTGATGGAACGGTCGGGCGGCGGGGCAATCGTCAATATATCATCCACCGCGACCCTGCATGGGAACTGGGGCCTTTATTGTATCGCGAAGGCGGCGGTTGAGGGGATGACCAGAGCCTTTGCCGCCGAGGCCGCGCCCATGGGTATCCGCGTCAATTGTGTCAGTCCCGGCTGGATCGCCACCGATCTGGATGGCGCGGCGCCTGCTTCGGGAAGCGGTGACGGATCCTGGGAGACGCCGCCATCCTTGCTGAACCGAATGGGGACGCCAGGCGAAATTGCCGCCGCCGTGTTTTTTCTCGCTTCGGATGAAGCTTCCTTTATTACCGGTCAGACCCTGATCGTCGATGGTGGCATGGCGGTGACGGACTATCCGTCGCGCCCGATGTTGGCGAAGGCCGGCCACGGGCTGAAGTCGCAGCCCGTGGCCGGTTGAAGCCTGGAAGGGGTCAGGCCGCTTTTACGCCGTTAATATAGCGTTCGATCTCGGACCGCAGTTGATCGGCTTGCCGGTTCAGGTTACCCGAAGCCTCCAGCACCTGAGCTGAAGCTGAACCGGTTTCGCCGGCGGCACGGCTGACGCCCGAGATATTCACCGTCACCTCTTCAGTACCCTTTGCGACCTGCTGGACATTCCGGGTTATTTCCTGCGTTGCCGCGTTCTGTTCCTCGACCGCGGCCGCGATGGTGGTGACTATGTCGCTGATCTCGTTGATCGTTCCGCGGATGGTTCCGATCGCCTCGACGGCGCCTTTGGTTTCCTCCTGGACAGAGTTGATCTGTGCCGAGATATCCTCGGTCGCCTTGGCGGTCTGGTTGGCCAGATTCTTGACCTCCTGGGCCACGACGGCAAAACCCTTGCCGGCTTCGCCGGCGCGCGCCGCCTCGATCGTAGCGTTCAGCGCCAGCAGGTTGGTCTGGCCGGCGATTTCGTTGATCAGGCTTACGACTTCGCTGATGCGCTGGGCCGCGTCCGACAGGCCGCGTACCACGTCGTCGGTTCGGTCGGCTTCCTTGACCGCCCTTGTGGCGACCTTCGCGGACTGCATGGCCTGGCGACCGATCTCGGCGATCGATGCGCCCAGTTCTTCCGACGCGGTTGCTACCGTCTGCACGCTCTGCGAAGCCTGATTGGATGCGGATGCAACAGCCGCGGATTGTCGGCTGGTTTCCTCGGCGGACGCGGTCATGCTGTGCGCGGTGCTCTCCAATTCCATGGATGCAGAAGATACGACCTGGATGATTCGCTCAATATCGGCTTCGAAGGAACCCGTCAGGCTCTCGATGATCTGGGCTTGCTGAAGTTTTTCCTCCCGTCGCCGGATTTGCTCGGCGGCCAGCGCCTTGCCCTTGGTCAGGAAGTCGGACAATACCCGCAGGGCGTCGCCAACCGCGCCGAATTCGTCTTTGCGGCCTTCGACGAGCAGCAGATTGTCCGTCATCTGGGTCTGGCGGTCATCGGCCGCGAAATCGGCCAGCTTGGCGATATCCTGGCGGACAAATGCGATGCTGCTGGAAATCAACCGGACGAGGTAAATGGCTCCGACCGCGGTGAATAGCATCGCCACGCCCGCCAGAATGGCGACAAGATTGCGAAGCTGTTTGTTGTCCATCCGCAGCATTGTCATGTGATGTCCCAACTGGTCGGCGCGTTCACCGGTATGCAGTTCCGCGAACGCGACCAGTTCTTCGGTAGCGCCGCCAAGATTCTCGGCGACCGCATCGAACCCGCTCATAAGACGGTTGCCCGCCGCGGTACCTTCAGCGACATAGGCTCGGGCCATTTGCTGGCCTGCCTTGTAATAAGGCGGAAAGGCGGTTTCCAGGCGGTCCAGCAAGGGGAACGCTGATTTCAGGCCGAGCGCGGAGGCCTGCTGCCGCGCCAACGCGATATTTATCTCGAAATCTTTCGCATAGTCAGCTGCCACGTCGAAGCCATCATCGAGACCGTTCTGCCCGCGCGTGGCTGAAATGTCGGTCAGCCATTGCTGAACCTGGATAACATCAATGTTGAGTTTCTTGATGGTTAGCAGGAAAGGAATGTCGCTCTTCGCAAATTCGTCCACGGTTGTGGCGGCATTTCCAATATGCTGGTCGCCGGTCGACAGCTGTACGAAAGCGGTGGTCGCAGCCAGGCCAAACAGACTGATAACCGTAGCCAGAACCAGTATCAGTTTTGCTTTTAACGTCATTGTGTAAGCTCCGATAACAGTTGGCGGTCGCGGGCCGGTCGTTCCAGTGGCGTACCGGATATCGCGGATTATTTAAAATATTAATACTTCGGTATTCATAACGAATCGTTAACGCACTGTATTCCGGAAATTTCTGAAAATTCATGCGACAGTTCCGCCATGGATTGAAAATACACAGTAATTTCAGGTCATTATGATTTTGGGTTGGAAGCGTGGTTGGTGAAAAAAGCGAGGGCGTTTTTTTTCGCTTCACCCTAAAAGGTTGTTGGTGGGAGCCTTTGTGAGGCTGACTCGACGTTACGGGTCAAGCGTTCACGCATGGCGCGAGGAATCCCGGCCTGTTCGTTCAGATCCGGTATGGTTTGCAGAATCCGGGGCGAGGAAGGGTTGGTTGTCTGAGTGGTCTGGCCGCCGCCGATGGCTGGCCAGCTTTTTCGGTGGTGATGCTTTTCCCGAAAACAACGTTTTCATCCGTTGTCGGCGCGGATTTGGTCACCGCATTGTCGATCCGTGGGCCATCTTGTTGTATTTTATCGGACCATGCGCGGCCGGGTGATTTGCGAATGCCGGGAAGATCGGTACTGGGCCTTGCCCGTCAGGCAACCTTGACTTCCATGATGAATCGCTCGATTTCGCTGCGCAATTGTTCGGCCTGGCGCGACAGGTCGCCCGAAGCTTGATGCACCTGGACCGACGCGGCGCCGGTTTCCTCGGCGATACGGCTGACCCCGTCAATATTCGAGGTTACTTCCTCGGCGCCGCGCGCGGCCTCGCGCACGTTACGGCCGATTTCCGCGGTTGCCTGTTCCTGTTTTTCGACAGCGCTCGCTATTTCCCAGGAAATGTTACTTATTTCACGGATAGTATCGCGGATCGATTCGATCACGCCGACGGCATTTTGGGTCTGTTCCTGCACCCGGTCCACCTGTCCGGCGATTTCTTCCGTCGCGCGCGCGGTCTGGTTTGCCAGATTCTTCACTTCCTGGGCCACGACGGCGAAGCCCTTGCCTGCCTCGCCGGCACGCGCTGCCTCGATGGTCGCGTTCAGCGCCAGAAGGTTGGTCTGTCCGGCGATTTCATTGATCAGCCCCACCACCTCTGTAATGCGTAGCGCGGCTTCCGAGAGATCCTGGATCACCTCATCGGTACGTCCCGCGTCGTCCACGGCGCGGCTGGCGATGTCCGCCGAATGTTTGGCCTCGCGCCTGATTTCGGCAACCGATTCCCCAAGCTGTTCCGATGCCGCCGCCACCAGTCGGACATTCTGCGACGCCTGTACCGCGGCGGCGGCCACACTCGCGGCTTGGCGGCTGTTCTGGCCGGCCGATTTGGTCAGCGACGCGGCGGTCGTCTCCAGTTCATTGGACGCCGAGGACACCGACTGGATTATTTCACCGGCACTGTTGCTGAAGGCAGCGGAGATGTTTTCAATCCGTTGCGCATGACGAAGGTGTTCGGCCTTTCTGGCGTCTTCGTCATGTGCCAGTTTTTTGCCTTTGATCAGGAATCTGGCCAACTCGCCGAGCGCCTTGCCGATCTCTCCGAACTCGTCCTGGCGATGTTCGCCATCCAGAGTCAGGTGAATCTTATCGTTCTCGTCATATGTAGCGACGGTGTAATCGCTCAGCGTACCGATATCGCGCTGGGTAAAGGCAATGCTGTCGCGGATTCTGCGATACAGCGTCACCGCGCCCCAGATCGCGCCGATCAATCCGACGGACGTAAAGCTCAACACCAGAACGACAAGGATGTCGTTTGCCTGATTCAGCCATGACGTGTTGGCATTCAGTTTTCCGACATGCTCCTGTATCTGAAGCTCTGCGTAGGTGGCGAAGCTGTCAACGGCCGCCGTCAGTGTTGCTGATGGATTCAACCGTTCCCGGTCGATCTGGTTGAGCAGCCGGGTTGCTTCCGGTTTGTTCGCGCCCCGTAACAAGGCGCGGGCTTCGGCCACGAGTCTCTCCAGTTTTTCCGACGCTTCGTCACGATTGCCTGTCAGTCGCATCGCCTCTGTCTGCATATTCCTGGCAGCGACGAAAACGGGAAATTCGGTAGTTTCAAGTGTCGCTGCGTCGGCGGCGATGATCGTCAGCTCTCCACCATGACCATACCACAGGCCGGCACCAATGGTGCCCCCGGCCGAGGCGATTAGCAGGATCAGAAAAAACAGGACGCGGATAACGTTACCCTTGAGCGTCATATGCGTAGATTCCTTGATAGTATTTCAGGCAGATAGTGAAATCGGATAGGTCTGTGATTTTGTGCATTCCGATACATTCCGGTAATCCGCCGCTCCGAATCGGTCGGTACAATAGGTAGTGATGGTTTATATCTGGTAAATTGCAGATCGGAGGCATGCCGCCTGAATGTAAAGGGCCTGGTTCGTCCGCATGTGATGACTCTGGCTATGTGACAGGGGCCATAATGGCTGTTTCTGAATGTTTCGCAGTGTTTCTATATCGAATTTACGCATTGGTATAATTCAGTGCATACTAATGTAAACCCGGCGATAGGTCGCACCGCCGCCATTATTTATCTGTCTTCCCCAATCCGCCGCCAGCCGGCAGTTCCAATATGATGGCGTCGCCCGCTGGAACGATCTGTTTGCCCTTGCCTTTCAATTTCGTGCCTGATGCTAGATGGATGCTTCCAGCCGCGCCGTCGGCGCCGCCATTGCGGCCGCGCGCCGGGTGGTCGATGCGATCGAACAGGGCGAAGATGGCAAAGGGCGCGCCTTCGGCATGGGCGATCTCTATCACCTGCCCGTCGCCGCCCTGGAATTCACCGGTCCCGCCGGAATTCGGTCGGTATTCCTTGCGCCGGAAGATCAGCGGCGAAATGGATTCGGTGATTTCCACCGGCGTATTGCGCACGCCCGAAGGGAATGCGGTGGCGCTGAGCC
>JAOUMF010000197.1 GCA_029881615.1 Alphaproteobacteria bacterium
CCAGGATGGAGCGCCAGTAATCCAGGCGCGATATCGCATCATGTAGCCAGGTGAAGGCGGCGGCGCCGAAGATGGGGCCGGATAGCGTCTGTACGCCACCCAGCAGCACCATAACCAACCCGTCCACCGAGCGTGGGATCGACATTTCGTCGGGAAACACGCTGCCCTTGGAAAATACGTACAGCCCGCCCGCAACGCCCGCCATCGCGCCGGCGATCAGGAAGGCCATCCATTGGTATCGTTTGATGTCTATGCCGATTGCCTCGGCGCGCAAGGGCGAATCCCTGCCCGCGCGTACGGCGTAGCCGAAGGGCGAAAAAATAATGCGCTGCATGGTATAGATTGCGATCCCGGCCGCTATCAGCACCAGGTAATAGAATGCAATCTTGCTGTCGGCCCATTGGGATGGCCTGATGCCCAGAATGCCGTCGTCGCCGCCAGTGACGCCGTACCACTGGAAAACGATCGACCACGCAATCTGTGCGAAGGCCAACGTCAGCATGGCCAGGTACACGCCCGACAGCCGTACGCAGAACCAGCCGAATACCAGCGCGCCGGCCCCGGCGACCAGGGGCGCGGCGACCAGCGCCATTTCCATCGGCGCGCCGGCATATTTCACCAGCATGGCCGCCCCGTATGCCCCCAATCCGAAATAGGCGGCGTGGCCGAAACTGACCATCCCGCCGGGTCCCATGATGAAATGCAGGCTGGCGGCGAAGAGGGCGGCAATAATCAATTCAATGCCCAGCACGAGGGTGAATTTGCCGACAAACAAAGGCAGCAGCAACAACAGCAGCGCGAGAATTGCCCACGCCAGTCGCAGTTTCGGCGGGGCAGGCTTCAACAGGGGTTCGGCCCCATGCGTCGGTCCCTGGTCCGTCGGCGGTTTGCCCATCAGTCCCCAGGGGCGGACGATCAGCACGACCGCCATAGCCAGAAACATGATGACCAGTGTGCCTTCGGGCCAGACCATCGGTGCGAAGGCCTGTAACTGGCCGATCAGGATGGCGGCAAGGAAGGCGCCGGTGATGCTGCCCATGCCGCCCACCACCACCACCACGAAGGCCGAGGCGATGATGTTGAGGTCGACGAAAAGGTCCACGCCGTCCTTCGGTAGCTGCAACGCACCGCCCAGCCCGGCGAGCATGGCGCCCAGGAAGAAGACCGATGTGAACAGCCATGCCTGGTTGACGCCCAGCGCGCCGACCATTTCGCGGTCCTGAGTGGCGGCGCGCACCAGTACGCCCCATCGTGTTTTGTGGAACAGTAGCCACAGCCCGCCCAGAACCGCCGGCGCGATGGCGATCAGGGCGAAATAATATTCGGGATGCCGCTGGCCCAGGATGTCGATTCCGCCATCTAGCCCCGGCGCGCGCGGCCCCAGCAGGTCTTCGGGACCCCAGATCCACAAGGCCGCGTCCTGCACCACCAGCACGACGCCGAAGGTGGCAAGCAACTGGAACAGCTCCGGTGCCCGGTAAATGCGGCGCAGCAGCAGCATTTCCACAATTGCCCCGATCACCCCCACGGTGACGGCCGCCAGCAATACCGAGCCCCAGAATCCGAAAGCGTCGCCGCCGGCACGTTCGATCAGGCTGTAGGCGATATAGGCGCCCAGCATATAGAAGGAGCCATGGGCGAAATTCACGATTCGCGTCACACCGAAGATAATCGACAGTCCCGCCGCGATCAGGAACAGCGACGCGGCACTGGCCAATCCGGTCAGGAACTGCCCCAGTATCAACCCCACGACCGTTGTTTCCGCGTCGATGCAGGCGGGTTTGATCGCCTTGTTTTCATAATCCCAATGTTATCCGTCTTGTCGGACGAATTTCAGTCCGGTTGTTTGTGTGCGTATATTGTTAGCGGCCCGGCATGATATCGGCAAGATTATGAATCCCCTGGCGGTCGGGCAAGCGGTGAAAAATTATAGCCTCAAATCATTTATGAGCGCAGCGAATACCTGCGTTTTGATAAGAGAAACATAAAAAAGCGCCGGCTTGGCGGAATAAAATTGGTGAATTAAACGTTAATAATAAAATTTGTCGCTGCTGAATCGTCTGCAAGCGGGCATGGACATAAGGTCCGGCGTTGGTGAGTGGGGCAACATAAGTCTAGGTCCGAAAGGTTCTGAATATTGCGTACCACCAGTGAACCCATGAACGCATACAATATCGGCCGGAGTGCCTATATGGCTGGAAATTACGGCGAGGCCGCAACCGCCTTCCGTTGGGCCGCAGGCCTCGATCCGGACAACCCGATCTACTGTCATTCTGCCGCCCTGTCGGCGTCGCGGGCGGGCGACGAGGCTGAGGCGGAACGATTATACAGGCGCGCTCTCGCCGGCACGGAACGCACTTTGGGCGACAGCCATCCTTTCATGCTGCTGGTGGCCCGCGATCTGGCGGATTTGCATAAGAAAAAGGGGAGGAGTGAAAAAGCGTCCGAACTCGCTGGTCGCGTTGTCGCCCTCGCCAGTCCCCTTGCGGTCGCGCAATCCGGCGACAAGACATTGGGGGCTTTGGCTGATCTGTGCGATCAATCGGGCAATATTTCGACTGCCGTGCCCTTTTACCGGGCCGCGCTCGCCAGTCGCCGGGATCAGTATGGCGACGGTCACCCGAAGACCGTGTCATGTGCTGTCCAGCTTGCGAAAATTCACGGCAGGCTGGGTGATAATGGAAAGGCACGGGAATTGCTTGAAAAAGTCGGATTTGCCCGTGAGGCAGGAAATCTTAATGATGTTGAAATCTGAAATCTCTTCAGAACCTTGCAAACCTTGCGGCGCCGGAAAAAACCGGCGCCGTTTTCTCTGATCCGTTCAATCATGGCGATGGAAATAATTTTAACAAACTCTTAAGCGAAATGTGGGGGAATTGTTGAAACTGCGACAGGAACTGCGATAATGATCGCGCGAGACGCAAGGGTGGAACCCGCCGGGTGGCAATGGGATTGCGGTTCGTTTTCAGGGTGGGCAATCACCGGGTATTCCGTATCAGGGGTGGTGCGGAAAAGGGTCGATTGCCGGGTATCGATTTAAAGGGGAAATTCGATTTATGGCTAATCCGGACAGGAATAATCCGCTTAAAATTCACGCGGCCGCCAGCGTTGCGGTCGCGACCGGTCGATTTCGCGAAGCCGAGGGCATGTACCGCCAGGCAATCGGCATAGCCGAATCCCAGATGGGCGCTTCCCATCCACACGTCGCCAAGATGGCCATAAGTCTTGTAAATCTTTACGAAGATCAGGGCCGGTATGATGAGGCGCGTCAACTCAGCGAGCGAGTGATCGGTCAGATCGATCCTGCACAAGTGGCGATCGCCAACGATCAGATGCTGAACCGTCTGCGAGAACTTTGCCGTTGTGCCGGTCAACTGGACAAGGCCATCACTCTTTACCGCGAAGCGATGACCTATCGGCGAAAGGTATTTGGTGATGCCCATTGCAAGGTGGCGGCCTGTATAGCTGGTTTGGCCGAAACCTACCGGGACCTGGGCAATGTCGGTAAGGCGCGTTCCCTGTTGCTGCGGGCAACCAGCATGGCCGAAGAGGCCGGCGGCGATAGCAGTTCGATATTGGCGCCGAGGTTGCGCGAATTGCGCCAGTCGGTTCTGGTGCCTGCCTGAGGGCGTCTCCCGGCCGTTCGAATATTTCCTCCTCCCTTTGGCGTCGCACCATTCGGCGCCATTTTTTTGCCGAACTGGTCAATTCCAAACAGGGAAGCAACAACCTATGATGCGTTCATGAAACAATCCGACGAAGACATGGCACAGGAAGACCCCGCCAACAACTTTTCCGCTGACGAGTTGCGCTGGATGTGGATTCGCCTTGGAGTCCGTATTGTTATCGGCCTGTTGGTCGTTGCCGCCACCCTGCTATTGATTTTCACCGCCAGGTAATCACAGGCACCAGTCCGGAAACCGGTCCGCGAATGGGCCGTCGGCGGGTTCGCCGTGGGCGACAGCCCACAGGGCGTGCCAGAATTCACTTTCCAGCTGTTTCATTTCCGGGTTCATGGCGTCATCGGCCCGGTCTATTCCGACGTTTGCGAAGACATCTTCACCGTCATACCAGCGCGCTTCGGCATTTTCGTCCTTCAATGCCGTCAGTACGCCATGGGTCAGTTCGTAATGCTCCGATGGCAGGCGCCAGTGATACAGCACCGCCGACAGCGCCTGTTCGTAGGCACCGCGTAACGGGTGGATATGGGCCGGCGTCGGGATTTCCTCGGTATCGCCGCGCGCGCCGGCAATGCAAGCCTCTGCCGACAGCGAGAAGAAGCCACGGCAACTCGCCGGGCGCACCGGATAGATGCCACATTTTCCTTTGTCCAGGAATGGACAGGCCAGACCGGCCGACGCCCGCGCATCCACGTCCTTGCCGCGGATCGCGGCGTCGGCTGTTTCCAGCCGGGCGATCTCGGCGCCCAGATCAGGTTTGGTTTCACGCAGCCAGTCGGCGATAGCGAAGATGCGCGGCGCCTGGGCCGAGACATAGACGTCGCAGCAGTAATAGCAGCCGGCCTTGCAGGCGATCTTATCCATTCCTGGTGCGTTATCGTTCGATTTATCCTGCATCCGGCCCAGCAGAGCCATCGCCCGGCCGGAACGACCAGCGGCGCGACCCGTCGACAGGCGTGTATCCACCAGCGCTACCAGCGCCGCCATTTCCACCGGCGTGGGCTGGTGTGAAGCACCCTGGCGCTCCACTAGCTTCATCACCCGGCGCAGTTCCTTCAACCGCTGTCTTTTATCCTGCCGGGCCATGGTCAGCGCGCCTCTTCATATATCAGGCGCGAGCCCAGTGCCATCAGGACCCCGCCGGCGGCATAGTTCATGCCACGCAGACCTGACGGCCTGTCCGACAGAAACCTGCGTACCTGCCCCCCGGCGAGGCCAGCGGTTCCCATGACGATGAAAGAAACGATCATGAACAGGAAGCCCAGAAGTGCCAGTTGCGGCGCCAGCGGTCCGTTGGCGGGGTTGGTGAATTGCGGCAGGAAGGCCAGGAAGAACAGGGCCACCTTCGGGTTCAGCAAATTCATCAGAATGGTCTGGCGGTATATTGCGCTTGCCGGCTGCGTCACACCACCGCCGGCGAGGTCGATCTGGCCGTTGCCACGCCAGAAGCTGTAACCCAGCCAGATCAGATAGAGCGCGCCGGCATATTTGACGATGGCAAAGGCTGTTGCCGACGCCACCAGTAGTGCCGAAACGCCGGCAACGCAAAGG